>JAYTYH010000392.1:0-2780 GCA_043742485.1 Rhizobacter sp. | reverse complement strand
GGATTGCTCCCGTGCTGCCGTTCGACTTGCATGTGTAAGGCATGCCGCCAGCGTTCAATCTGAGCCAGGATCAAACTCTTCAGTTCGATCTTGATATTTACTCAATGAATTGAAGTGAACTTCACTTCATGAGCGTTTAAGGTCCATAAGACCTGAGTCTTGCGACTCAGGCACTCTGCCTCGAACGCCCACACTTATCGGCTGTTAGTTTTTAAAGATCGGCGCCTTTGGAGCGCGGCCGGTGACTGGAAACCGTCATCAGCGAAGACCACGATTCTCACACGATTCGAATGGGCCTGTCAAGCGTTCGGGCCGTCTAGTTGAACTACGACCTCTCCTCGTTGTGACGTGGTCCTTTGGTCGGGTTGGGACTGCAGCGGGCCGCTCAGTTGACTCGCAGCTAACTACCGGAAGAGTCCGAGGGATGCAGCGACTTCGGCGCAGTGTCTCTCCGGGTCATCAGCACCCAGGATCTCGGCGAGCCGCCCTGACCACGTACCCGCATCCGTCGCCAGGATCCGCTGCTTTACGGCGACGATCTGCGACGGATGCATCGAAAAGCTGCGCAGACCCATGGCCAAAAGCAACTCGCTGAAGGCCGGGTCGCCGGCCATTTCACCGCAGACGCTCACGCTCTTTCCCATGCCGCGAGCCTGCGCGATCGTTTGTGCAATGAGCTGCAAAACTGCCGGGTGCCAGGGGTTGTACAAATGTGCGACCGTCTCGTCGGCACGATCGATGGCCAACGTGTACTGAATCAGGTCGTTGGTCCCGATGGAAACAAAGTCGAAGTAGCGAAGAAAGCTGGGGAGCATGAGTGCCGCAGCGGGCACTTCGACCATGGCACCGAGCTCGACGCTGCCATAAATGCGGCCTGCGTCATCGAGCTGCTGGCGGGCTCGCGCCAGCGCATCGACCGTGTGTCGCACCTCGCTCAGATGGGCGATCATGGGAATGAGGATGCGCACTGGACCATAGGCCGATGCACGCAGGATCGCCCTCAGCTGTTGCCTGAACATCGCTGGTTCCGACAGACTCCAGCGGATGGCACGCAAGCCCAGCGCAGGGTTGAGCGCATGCTCATGACGAAGCTCATTCGCCGACATGCGATCGAGCGCTTTGTCGGCGCCGACGTCGACCGTTCGAATGGTCACCGGCCAGCCACGCATCGCCTCGACCGCGATGCGGTAAGCCTCGAACTGCTCGTCTTCTCCCGGCAACTCACCGTCGCGGTTCATGAACAGGAATTCGCTACGAAAAAGACCGATGCCGACGGCGCCCGCATCGAGCGCCGCAGCGGCGTCGCCGGGCCGCTCGATGTTGGCGAGCAACTCCACATATTCACCGTCGATCGTCGCCGCGCGCAGTGGTCGCAACCGCGCCAGGCTTGCGCGCCCCCGATCTCGATCGCGCTTGATCGCGCGGTATTCCTCGACGATGGCCGCTGGTGGATCGACGATGACGGTGCCGGTGTCGCCGTCGATCACGACCCAGTCGTCCTGTCGGATCAGCCGGCTGGCTTCGCGTGCGCCCACGACCGCCGGGATGTCCATGCTGCGCGCGACGATCGCCGTATGCGAAGTTTTGCCGCCGACATCCGTGACGAAGCCAAGGAAAACTCCGCCCTTGAACTGCAGCATGTCGGCCGGTGAGATATCGCCAGCCACGAGCACGAGCGGGTCGCCGCCGCTGCCCTGGCCGCCGGCGTGGGCGGCCAGCGGCGATGCACCGTCCTCGCCGCGAGCGAGTACGCCGAGCAGGCGCTCGACGACTTGTTCGAGGTCGGCCTTCCGCTCGCGCAGATAGAGGTCCTCCATCTCGTCGAACTGCCGCGCCAGCACTTCGAGCTGTGCCGAGAGCGCCCATTCGGCGTTGTAGTGGCGCTCGCGGATCCAATGCTTGGTGGCACCTGTCAGCGCATCGTCGTGGAGCAGCATCAGGTGCACGTCGAGCAGCGCGGAGAGTTCCGCCGGTGCCTCGGTCGGCAGCTCCTGCTGCATCGTCGTGAGCTCGGCGGCGACGAGGTCGCGCGCGCTTCGCAGCCGTTCGATTTCCGCTGCGACTTCGTGATCGCCGACGTAGTAGTGCGCGACGTCGATGCGACTCGAGGCGACGAGCACGGCGCGGCCGATGGCGATGCCTTTGGAAACCGGCAGGCCAAACAGCTGAAAGCTCATGGCGCCGCGCTACTGACCTTCGCCGAACTTCTCGCCGACGAGGGCGAGTAGCGCGTCCATCGCCGCCTGCTCGTCTTCGCCCTCGGTCTCGATCTCGACTTCACTGCCGAGCCCGGCGGCCAGCATCATCACGCCCATGATGCTTTTCGCGTTGACTCGGCGGCCATTGCGACTCATGAAGATCTCGCAGCGAAAGCTGCCGGCGAGCTTGGTCAGCTTGGCCGATGCACGGGCGTGAAGACCGAGCTTGTTACTGATCCTGATCGTCTGTTTGACCACCGCCGCGAGGCCTCTGGTTTTGCGGCCGCGACGTCGCGACCTGCATGACTCCCTGCGTAGCACCGGCCACGGCCCGCGCGACGACGGCGTCGAGCGACTCGTGGCCATAACAGAGCGTGCGCCAGAGCATCGGCACGTTGACGCCGGCGACGACCTTGACATGAACGCCGTCGGCCAGCTTCAGCGCGACGTTGCAAGGCGTGGCGCCGAAGACGTCGGTGAAGATGAGGGTGTCCGGCGTGCCGAGCTGCTCTAGCAGTTGCCGACCCTGCGCCTCGATCTCCTCGAGCGGCATGTCGGGCGCCACGTCGAGCGCCACCAGCT
>JAYTYH010000391.1:0-9842 GCA_043742485.1 Rhizobacter sp. | reverse complement strand
GCGGCTGCCCGCTGTCCGCCACAACGCGCGCGCTGCCCGACGGCTCGACGAGGCCGGCGCCGGCAAGCTCGGCGGGAAGCCGGCCCATGCCCTTGCCCAACCACCAGTCCGGCGCGCCGTGAAGCAGGGCGAGGCCGCGCTGCCAGTGCTCGATGCGGCTGCGCAGATCGTGCGACACGCGCTCCAGGCGCCCGAGCATGAAGGAATCGGAGCCGAGGACGAGGACGAGGACGAGTTCGGCGATCAGGATCGCCACGAGCGCAGCGCCGGCAGGTCGTCGCCAGCCCACCTCGACACGCACAGCGTGCACGATCGGCCGGCGCGCCGCGAGCGCCGCGTAGACCGCCAGGCTGCCTGCGAGCGCGAAATACAGGCCGCGCGAGTAGGTCGTCAGGCAGGCGTACTCCGTCACCACAGCGAGGAGCGAGCAGGCGGCAAAGCGCAGCGGCGTGCGTGCGCGCACAACGGCGTGGGCGACGAACGGGGCCGCCATCGCAAGGTAGGCGTCGATGGCCGCGCCGCCCACATGCATCTCCCAGAAGAGGGCGACGGTGCGATACGGCTTCGAGAGATCGAAGAGACCAGGGTAGGCGGCCCGCTCCCACAACACGGCCAGGCAGACGATGCCCGAGCCGACGAGCATGCCGGCCGAGACGCGCCGGAAGACCTCCGTCGGCGCGCGCCGGCACCCTTCGCGCAGCAGCGGTAGCAGCAACAACGCGTACAGCTCGCTCTTGCCGACGCGCAGCACGTTCATCGGATCGAGCTCGCTGTCGAACCAGCCGAAGGGCAGTCCATCAGCGGCGAGCACGGCGCGTCCGATGGAAATCAGGCTCAGGCTCGCGCACAGCATCGCGAGGGCGAGCACAGGGTCGATCGGCGCGGCCGCGGCGGCCCCGTCGCGATCGACCCGTCGCGGCCGTGCATGTCCGGCGGCCAGGGCGCCGAGGACGACGAGGTCGAACTCGTCGAAAGCCACCCAGCCTGTCCACGGCCCGAATGCGGCCGCCGGCAGGCACGCCGGCAGGACGAACAGCCAAGCGCCGGGCCGGTACCAGGCGATCAGGCACCAGGCGGCGAAGCCGCCGAGCGCCCAGCCGGGCGAGGTGGGATGGCTCGCCGCGAGCATGGCGCCGGCAGCGAAAAACGCCAGCCCGATCAGGACTTCGGGGCGCGCGGCATGCAGCCGCATCGAAACCGTTGACGACCGCGTGCTCGCCTGGCCGGGGCGGGGTGAGACAGGTCCGCGCCGGCCGCCGAGCATCAATCGATTCTAGGAGCGGGCGCCGGCGAGGGCCCTCGCCCGCCGGTGCGTCGGCATACTCCCGACCTCCATGTACAAGTCTTCGTTCGGCATCCTCGCGCCTCCGTTTCAACTGACGCCCGATCCGGGCATGTACTTCGACAGCGATGGTCATCACCAGGCCCTGCTCATTTTGCGCCGCGCCATCCACGAGACGACCTCGGGTTTCTCTGTCGTGAGCGGCGAAATCGGTGCCGGCAAGACGATGGTCGCGCGCACGCTCATTGCCGAGCTCGACAGGGCGGTGTTCGAGGTGGCGCTGGTGGTGAGCTCGCAGCTCGACGCGGACGAGCTCCTTGCTGCGGTGTCGATCGGCTTCGGCATTGACCCGCTCGCCGCTGCCGCGGAACGCGCCGACGAGCGATTGCCGGCCTTCTTCGCGGCGCTCGAAGGCAGTCGGCGCCGGGCCGTCGTCGTCGTCGACGAGGCACACCATCTTTCGCCCTCGGCGCTCGAGCGTCTGGTCGACCTGTGCGCTCCTGGCGGCGAGCCGCGCTTTCCTGTTCAGGTCTGGCTCATCGGCCAGCCCGAGCTGCACGCGCTGATCGACGGACCCGGAGGGCTGCGGCTGCGCCGCTCTATGCGCGCCTCGTGCCACATCGGGCCGATCGCCGTGGCGGAAACCGGCCCCTACATCGAGTGTCGGCTGCGCAAAGTCGGCTGGCATGGCCGGCCGAGCTTCGATACTGGCGTGTTCGAGGCGATATTTCGCCACACGCAGGGCATTCCGCGCCGTATCAACCTGCTCTGCAACCGGCTCCTGCTGTCGCGCTTTCTTGCCGCGGCCACGACCATCGACCTGCAGACGGTGGCTGAGGCGGTGCGCGAGCTGGCTGCGGAGAGCGCCGGGCATGACGCCGCGGACTTGCAGGCCGCTGCCGCGCGCACTTTGCCTATCGCGACCGCCGCGTCTGTCACGCCGACCGCGCAGGACCGGCACAAAGCATCGGCAGCGGGCGGGCCGCCGCGTCACCGCCTGCCGGTGCTCTCCGACGCGCTGCGCGAGACCGGTGCGCCGCTTGCCCCTAGGCGGCTCATGCCACAGCGCCCGTTCATGTGCGTGGTCGCCGACGAGAGCGACCACATCAAGGCGGCGGGCCTCATTCGCGCCATGGCCGGGCGCCTCGAGCTGCCGCCGGCGACGCTGCTGCGCGTCCACGACAACGACGCGCTCGCCTGTACCGGCGCGCTGTATGCGGACTTCGACATCGAGCGGCGCCTCGAGCGGATGAGTGTTCCGTTCCAGGCCGCCGAAGTTCGCGGCTATGACCTGATGACCGCCTTCGACACCGCCTTCAGGCGCCTCAAGCCGGCCGCGGTGGCCGTTTTCGACGGCAGCGCGGTCGCTTTCGCGTGCAGCACGGTGGCCCGGGCGAGGAACGTTCCGGTCGTGCACATCGGCGCCGGCCTGCGCGTGCCGGGTGCCGTGCATCTTTCCGCCACTCGCGCCTCGACGGATGCGCTGGCGGACCGGCTCTTCACCGCAGACCAGCCGGCGAGCCGGACTCTGCTCGACGAAGGCATTGCCGCCGAGAAGGTCGAGTGCGTAGGCAGCCTAGCCTTCGACGGAGTCCACGTGGCGATGCGGCTCATCGCGGCGCGCGCTGCCTGCCCGAGCCGGCAGCATGCACCAGGCCGCACCCGCGTCGACGACCCGCGCGGCTACGCGCTGGTGGTGCTCGGCAATCAGATCAATATCCTGCATCGAATCCCGCTCACCGACATCATGGGCGTCCTGGTCGAGGTCAGTCGGGTGATCCCCCTGGTCTGGCCGACGCGCACACAGCTACATACCCAGCTCAAGAAGTTCGCGTTGCGCTCGTTCGTCGAAAAGGATCGGATGCGCTGTATCCCGGCACAGCTCTACGTCGACTACGTCGCGCTCCTGCGCAAGGCGAAATGTGTCGTCACCGATTCGTGGAACGTGCAGGAAGAAGCGCGCGGGCTGGGCATTCCGTCGCTTTCCGTGGGCGCCTTTCCGGAGCGGTTCCCCGGCAGCAGCGCCAACGTGCCGGTCGGCACCAACCGCGCCCTGGCGCTCAGCGCGCTCTGGGATCTGGTCCTGAAAGGCGCCGACAAGGCCACGCCCGAGCCGTTGTGGGACGGCCACTCGGGCGCCCGCATCGCCGGCCGGCTTGGCCCCTGGCTCGCCGGCTCGAACTGAAAGGATCGCTTCGCCGTCATGTACGAATCCCACTTCGGCTTCACCGGGACGCCGTTCAGTCTCAACGCGGATCCGGCCTTCTTCTTTGGCACCAGCGGGCACAGCAACGCCTTGTCGTACCTCAAGTTCGGCGTCTTCCAGGGCGAAGGCTTCGTCGTCGTCACGGGGGAGATCGGCGCCGGCAAGACGATGCTGGTGCGCACGCTGCTCGCCGGCCTGGAAAGCGAACAGATCGTCGCCGCGCAGATCGTAAGCACCCAGCTCGAGGCCGGCGATCTGCTGCGCTCGATCGCGCTGGCCTTCGGCATCGCGCCGAAAAGCCTCTCGAAGGCTGAGCTGATCGCGACGATCGAAGCGTTCCTCATGCTGCTGGCCACCGAGAACCGGCGCGCCCTGCTGATCGTCGACGAAGCACAGAACCTGGAGCCGGCGGCAGTCGAGGAGCTGCGCATGCTCTCCAACTTCCAGCTCGGAAATCAAGCGCTGCTGCAGAGCTTTCTGATCGGCCAGCCGGAGCTGCGCGAGCTGCTCACCTCGAAATCGATGGAGCAGTTCAGGCAGCGCGTCATCGCCTCGTGCCACCTCGGCCCGATGACGGCAGCGGAGACGCACGCCTACATCGAGCACCGGCTGCGCCAGGTCGGCTGGGCGGGCAGCCCGAGCCTCGGCGAGGGCGCCACCGAGCGCATCTTCCACTGGAGCGGTGGCATTCCGCGCCGGGTCAACCTCCTCTGCAACCGCGTGCTGCTGGCCTTGTTCCTGGGCTCGGGCACCCGTCTCGACGCCAACCTGGTCGATCTCGTTGGCCAAGAGCTTCGCACCGAAATCGGTGAGTCGAGCCGGCCGGCGCCGATTTCGGCAGGCGCGCGAGCACCCATGCCCGCGCCAACGTTCTCGACCGCGGTGGCCCGCAATCGCAGCGGCGTGCCGGCGATCGCCGCGGGCACCGCGCTCGGCCTGTTGGGGCCGCTCGTCGTCGCTGCCGCCACGCCCTGGGATGACATCAAGGCGGCGGTCCTGCTGCGCGCCTGGACGAAGCACTCGGCCTGGCGCCCGGGTGCGCGGGTTCGCCTCGGCCTGCACTCTCGCGCCGCGGAGAACGACGAGTTCTGCCGGCGACTGTGCCATGACGCGCTCGTCCTGAGCTGCGAACTGGCGGAACGCCGGCCCATCGCGCGCATCGCCGAGATCGTCAACCGCTTCGGCGCCATCGTCGACGACGTGGGCCCGAGCGTCGTAGCCGTGTTCGGCGACAGCGACGCCGCGCTCGCCTGCAGCCTGGTCGCCTTCAAGGCCGGCTGTCGCCTGGTGCACCTCGACGCAGGTTCTCGCGAATCCTCGGCAATCAGCGGCGACATCGGCAACGGCGAGCTGATCGACCGGCTGGCCCATGTCCTTTATCCGTCGCGCTCGGCGGCCTGGATTGCCCTCGTGCGCGAGGGCAAGCGCGACGCCGACGTGCTGTGTGCGGGCAGCCTGCTTGCCGATGCGGTGCAGGCCGCCGCGACATGGCGGCCAAATGCATCGCCTCTTCTGCTGCACCGACTTACCGACTCGATCGTGATGGACTTTAAGCGTGGCTACGGCCTGGTCGAGATCGACGAATCGTTCGTCGACCGCGGCGCCGAATGGATCGCCCAGTTCATCTCCATGCTGCACGAGCTGAGCCGCGAGAAGCCGCTGATCTGGCTGCTCGATCACGAAGTCGCCAGCCGCCTCGATGCGAACGCGTTGTGTGGGCTTTCGGTGCATGAGCGAATCAACGTCGTGGCGCCGGTCGCCTTTGTCGACGGCGTCGAACTGTTGCGGCGAGCAAGCTTCGTCGTCACCAATTCGGCCGATTTCGAACAGGAGGCGGCGGCGCTCGGAGTGCGTTCGCTGTGGGCCGGGGCCGAGCCGCACACCGCGTTCGCAGCAGCGAACGATCAGCAGAAGCAAGGCGAAGCAGCCCCGCGGATCGCCGAGCATCTCACTGCCTGGATGGCTGCGCACGCCTAGGCACCGGGTTGACAGCTGGCCCAGAAGGGCGACTCGCTTGCGGATGGGCGCTCGGTCCCGCTCGGTCCAGGCGCGCGTTTCTTTCGGGGCGGCCCTTCGATGCGCGTCAGTGCGATGCGGCGCGGGCCACGTACCAGGCCACGGTTTCGCGCAGGCCGGCCGCGACGTCGTGCGTCGGCGCATAGCCGAGGAGGCGGCGCGCCTTGCCGATGTCAGCGAGCGAATGCCGCACGTCGCCGGCCCGGAAGCCGGCCAGGTCCGGCGGCACCACCGGCACGGAAGGTTCGCACTGCCGCAACGCCGATGAGAGCGCGGCGTGCAATGCGTTCAGCGTCGTTTGCTCGCCGACAGCGACGTTGTAGACCTGGTTCAGGGCCTGCGCATCTTCGACCAGGGCCGCGCGCAGGTTTGCTTGGACCGCGTTGGCTACAAAGCAGAAGTCGCGCGACGTCTCGCCATCGCCGTTGATCGCACAGGCAGAGCCTTCGTGCATGGCCGCCAGCCAGCGCGGAATTACGGCGGCGTAGGCGCCCTTCGGGTCCTGGCGCGGCCCGAACACGTTGAAGTACCTGAGGCCGATGGACGCCTGCCCGTAGCAGCGCGCGAACACCTCGGCGTAGAGCTCGTTGACGTACTTTGTCACCGCGTAGGGTGAAAGGGGCCGGCCGATGTGGTCTTCGACCTTCGGCAGCGCGCTCGAATCTCCGTAGGTCGAGCTTGACGCCGCGTAGACAAAACGGCCGGCGCCGGCGTCACGCGCGGCGACGAGCATGCTGACGAAGCCGTCGACATTGGCGCGGTGGGTCGCCAACGGGTCACTGATCGAGCGCGGCACCGAGCCGAGCGCAGCCTGGTGCAGCACGATCTCGGCGTCGGCGCAGACGGCAGCGCAAAGCGCCGGATCGGCAATGTCGCCTTCGACGAAACGGTGCCGCTGCCAGGCCGCGGCGCCGACCAGCGATCGCACTTCGTCGAGATTGGCGCGGTGGCCGGTGGCGAAGTTGTCGACGCTCGTCACGTGCTGGCCGGCGCGCAGCAAGGCCTCGATCAGGTGCGAGCCGATAAAGCCGGCGCTGCCCGTCACTAGCCAGCGGCGCGGCCGCGCGGCCAGCGCTGCGCCGACATCGTCCGACAGAGGCGTCACAAGCGCCAGACGTGGATGCCGGCGGCGCGCAGCGCTGGCACGTCGGCCGTGCACTTCACGTCGGCATAGACGCCCTGGGGCAGCAGCTTGGCGAGCATCCGCTCGCTGCCGAGCCCAACCAAGGCGCGGTGCGCGACGGCGGCCACGACCGCTCCGGCAACAGGCAGAGCGTCCCACTCGACCAGGCCGACGCCGTACTCGTGCATCGCCTGCGCAGGCGATGCGACCGGGTCGTGAACATGCACCGTCAGGCCGTAGGTCTCGAGCTCGCGGATGACGTCGATCACTTTCGAGTTGCGCAGGTCAGCGCAGTCTTCCTTGAAGGTCAAGCCGAGGACGATCGCATCGCCTCCCTTGACCTTCTGGCCGGCGTTGATCATGCACTTGACCGTCTGCTCGGCGATGTACTTGCCCATGCCGTCGTTGATGCGGCGCCCGGCTAGGATCACCTGCGGGTGATAGCCGAGCATCTCGGCCTTGTAGGTCAGGTAATAGGGATCGACGCCGATGCAGTGCCCGCCCACCAGGCCCGGGCGAAAGGGCAGGAAGTTCCACTTCGTGCCGGCCGCCTTCAGGACGTCGAGCGTGTCGATGCCGATGCGGTGAAAAATAAGCGAGAGCTCGTTGACGAGCGCGATGTTGAGATCGCGCTGCGTGTTCTCGATGACCTTGGCCGCTTCTGCGACCTTGATGCTCGGGGCCCTATAAACGCCGGCAGTGATGATGCTGGCGTACATCTCTGCCACGCGTTCCAGCGTCTCGGGGCTGTCGCCGGATACCACCTTGGTGATCTTGGTGAGCGTGTGCTCGCGGTCGCCCGGGTTGATTCGCTCCGGCGAATAGCCGACGAAGAAGTCCTTGCGCCACGTCAGGCCCGAGTGCTGCTCGATGAGCGGAATGCAGACTTCTTCGGTGGCTCCTGGATAGACGGTCGACTCGAAAACGACGATTGCGCCGCGCTTGAGGTTCTTGCCGACCGCGGTGCTGGCCGAGACGAGCGGCGAGAACTCCGGCGCATGGGCGTCGTCCACGGGCGTCGGCACGGCGACGACGACGAAATCGGCCTTGCGCAGGGCGGCCATGTCGGTGGTCACGTACAGCATGACCGAAGCCTCGAACTGCGCGGCGGTCACTTCGCCGGTCGGGTCGACGTGATCGCGATACGCGGCAACCTTCTCGGCCGACAGGTCAAGCCCGATGGTCGGGTACCTCTTGCCGAATTCGATCGCCAGCGGCAAGCCCACGTAACCGAGTCCCACCACGGCCACGGTCTTCGCCTTCTGTGTCATGCCGCTACAGTCCTTTATCGGTGACGTGGCCCATGCCCGCCCGGGGGCTCATGGACGGCGATTGTCGGCGACATCTTGCGTGCCGTTCAAGGCGACCAGCGGCGTTGCGCCGTACGGCGTTGACACGAACAGGTGCGGCGTGAGAAAAGTGATCGCATGAAAGACGAGATCGCGCGCGGAGCGGCCTGGATGGTGCTCTATCGGCTGTTCGACCGCTCGGTCGGAGTCGTCAGCACGATGGTCCTGGCGCGTCTTCTCATTCCGGCCGACTTCGGCCTGGTCGCGATGGCGATGTCGATCATCGCCATCATCGAGCTGGCCTCGGCGTTCAGTTTTGAGCTCGCCCTCATCCAAAAGGCCGCACCGGAGCGGGAGCACTTCGACACCGCCTGGACGCTCAACATCCTGATCGCTTTCGGCGGCGCCTGCCTGACGGCCGCGCTGGCGTTTCCGGCGGCGGCGTTCTATGGCGATCCGCGCCTGCCGGCGGTGATGATCGCGATCGCCATCGCCTGGTTCCTGTCCGGCTTCGAGAGCACCGGGATCGCGAACTTTCGCCGCGAAATGAACTTCGCGGCCGAGTTCCGATGGTTCGCGTCACGTCGCATGGTGTCCTTCGTCGTCGTCCTGTTCGCGGCCTGGTTCTTCCGCTCCTACTGGGCACTCGTCATCGGCATGGCGGCAGGCCGGCTCACGGGCGTGGTGATGAGCTACGTCATGCATCCCTTCCGGCCGCGCCTGTCGCTGTCGCGCGCCCGCGATCTTTTCTCCTTCTCCGGGTGGTTGCTCGCCAACAACATCGCCGATGTCATCTTCAGCCGCCTTCCTCACCTGTTCGTGGGCCGTGTGTTCGGCGCCAGGACGCTCGGCGCCTACACCGTCGGCTCGGAGATTGCCCAACTCGCCAACACCGAGCTGGTCGCGCCCATCAACCGGGCGATGTTTCCGGGTTACGCCCGGCTGGTCGACGATCCCGAGACCTTCCGCCGCGTATGCATCGACGCCACGGCCGCGATTCTGCTGGTCGTCCTGCCGGTCAGCATGGCGGTCGCCGTGCTCGCCGGGCCGATCGTTCGGGTGCTGCTCGGCGAGCAATGGGGGCAGGCCGTGCCGATCATCCACGTACTCGCTTTTTCGGGCGCGATCTCGGCGCTCAACGCGAACAACATCTCCGCCTACCTCGCCCTCGGCAAGCCCTACCTGCCGACCCTCGTTCTGGTGGTGCGCCTGATAATCTTCGCGGCGATCATCGGCGTTGTCTGGCCGGAGCGCGGCGTGGTCAAGGTCGCCTACGCAGAGCTGGCGGCGGCGGCGGGCAGCTTCGCCGTCAGCTTGCCCATCCTGTTTTCTTTGCTTCGGCTGCGCCTTCGCGCCTACATGGCGAGCGTATGGCGGCCTCTCGTCGCCAGCGTACTCACGGCCGGCGCGACCCAGCTCGTCGTCAGCCGTTTCGACAAGCCAGACTCCCTCCTCAGCGCCTTGCTGCTCTTGGCGACCGGTTTGCTGGTGTTCGCCGTCTTTTACCTGTTTTTGCTCTGGGTGTTGTGGAGCTTGTCTGGGCGTCGGGACACGATTGAAAAGCTCATCGCGCTGAAGGTTCGCGAAGTTCTCGTCGGCTTCCTGCGTCCCAGTCCAGCTTGAATCACGCTCAGCCGTGACGACCATCGGGCCGCGCTTGTCGGTCGTGATCGCCGCCCACAACGCAACCGCTGTCATGGCGCAATGCCTGCGCGCACTGGCGCCGCAATGCCGCCGCGACGACGCCGAGATCATCGTCGCCGACAGCTCCGACGATGGCACAGACCGCGTCGTCAGCGAAGAGTTTCCGGCCGTCCGCCTGCTTCATTTCGACGCCTCGCTGACGGTGCCCGAGCTGCGCGGCAAAGCCATCGCGGTCAGCCGCGGCGCGGTCGTCGCGATCCTCGACCCGTACTCGGTTGTCGC
>JAYTYH010000390.1:0-3566 GCA_043742485.1 Rhizobacter sp. | reverse complement strand
GCGTTCGAGCCGCACCGCCGCCTGGCCCGGCGCCTGCAGCCAAGCGGCATCCTGCAGTAGCAGGGTGGTTGCCTCGGGTGCCGCGGGCGCGGCCTCGGCACCGGCGGGATCGGGTCGGGGCAGGGGCGCGGGAATGGGCATGGCAGGCAGGGCGAGCGCGGAGTGTGCCTCGGCCTGCGGCAGCGACCGACTCGGCGCCGCTTCGCCGACCCCGCACTCGCGGGGGGTCGGGTCGTGACGCCAGTCACGCGCACTTGCCCACAGTCGCGGCCAACCGCTTCGCCAACCGCGCCGGAGTAGCCCATGCCCACGACCCGAATCCGATCCCTGCCGACCCCCTCGCCACCATTACGCGGGTCGCGGTGGTCTGCGCTGCGCAGGGCGTGGTCGCCCAGACGACGCCGCCACCGCCGGACGGCGTCGGCGTCTATGTCTCGGGCTCGGTGAACGGCACCAACAATTACGTCGGCAACGGCACTGTCAGCTACGCCGCCGGTCCGGGGGTGACGATCCACAGCCTGGATGGCGCCGTCCTGCCCGCGAGCGCCTCAGGCCTCTCGACGGTGGGCTACGGCCCGGTCGGGCCAGCCTCGGCGCGGTTGGACGAGGCGATGCGGCGTGATCCCGCGCGAGGAGATCGTCGCCCTCGTGAGCTGCCAGGGCGTGATGCGGGGCTCGGGAAAGACGGCGAGGCCGCCTGAGCAAATCCCTATAGAGGCTTTTCTTCCGTGGGCTCGGGCGCGGCTTCATCGGGCACCTTGGCTTCATCCGACGCGTGATGCTCCATGTGGGTTTTCTTGCCGGGCTGCGGCGTCTTGTCGGCGCCGGGCGCAACCTCTTCGTGGTGGTGCTTTTTCTCTTGCTGAACCTTCTTGTCGTGGGCGACGTTGCGTGGGTCGGTCATGGTGGCGCTCTCGAAATTGAATGAGCCCGCATTCTTCGACGCGACCAGCAGCCTTCGGGTCGGACAAGCGGAACTTGTCGGCCGGACGGCACCGCCATGACCGACCGTGGCAGACGGCTTCGGCCCATCCACGTGTGCGGCATCGTCCGGGAATGGGGCGCCGGCGCCATCGACGTCGGCGCCCTGAGAGAGGCCACTGCGCGCTTGCCCGTCGGCCGCTGCCGCGCTCCATCCCGCGATTCCGGCGCTTCGTCGCAAGACGCTACCAGTGCCCGGCAGGGCTCCCTACATTCCGTCTCAACGCACCCGCCGGTGCATCGATTCCAGGAGCTCATCATGACCGACCACATCCTCTCCATCGCCCTCACGTTCTCCCTGCTCGCCGGCGGCACCGCCGCCATCGGCAGCGAGTTGTTCGCATCGCAAGGCAAGGTGGCCGCGCCGGTGGCCGTGGCGGTGATCACGCTGCCCACGGTCGTCGTCACCGGCAAGCGCCTGGCGGCCACGGTGGTCGCTTCTGTCAGCCGTTCCGGTGAGACGCGACGCGTGGAGTGACTGGCGGCGACGCTAGTCGCGGTAGCCCGGCAGTTCGCGATCGAGCACGCGCATCATGGCTTCGAGGAACAGCCGCTCGCGCTCGGAGCGGGAATGGCGGTCGTCGGCGCTCGGCGTCTGCACGCGGGCGACGATCTCGTCGGAGAGCACCTCGAGTGGCTGGCCCGTGCTCATGGCGAGCACCTGGTTGCGGCACACGCGCTCGAGTCGATACAGCCGCCGATAGGCCTGCGCCACCGTGTCGCCGGTGACGACGACGCCGTGGTTCTTCATGAAGCAGATCGGCTTCGTGCCCATCGCCGCGGCCAGGCGCTCGCCTTCTTCGAGCGTTGCCGCCAGGCCGGTGTAGTCGTCGTCGTAGGCGATCTGGCCATGGAAGAAGGCGGCTGTCTGGCTGGCCGGCAGCAGCCGGTTGTCCTTCAGCATGTTGAGCGCCATGGTCCACGTCTGGTGCGTGTGCAAGACCACGCGCGCGCCGGTCATGCGGTGTACGGGCGCGTGGATGCACTGCGCCGAAAGCTCCAGACTGCCAGTGCCTTCGAGGACGCCGCCGCGCTCGTCGAACACGATCAGCCGGCTCGCGCTCGCTTCCGACCAATGCCAGCCGTACGGCAGGATCAGATATTCGTCGGGCCGGCCCGGCACCGTCATCGTGAAGTGGTTGTCGATGCCTTCCTCGAGCTCGTGCAGGACGGCGAGCCGGTAGGCGGCGGCGAGGTGGACGCGGGCCTCGGCGATCTCATCGGCGAGGCGGGGCGTGATCAAGGTGCTGACGGACATCGGAGTCTCCGGATCGGTGGCGGGCGGGCTTTTCAAGTGCGGGGCGTGGCCGGGAGTGCCGCTACAGGCTCGGGTCGATCAGGACCTTGGTGGCCGTGGCACGCTGCCCGTATTCGGAGATGGTCTTGGCCTGCAGGGCACCGGCGAGCGACACGGTGCGCGTGTAGTGGCTGGCGAAGGTCGTCTTCAGTTCCGAGGCGACGCGGTCCTTGAGCGCTTGCGCAGCCTCGGCGCCGATGCGCTGCAGGAAGGGAAACAGCAGCCAGCCGCCCATGCTCCAGGCCATGCCGAAGTTGCGCACGAATTCGGTCGGCCGCGTGTCGAGGCCGCCGTAGAGATAGACCTGCTTCAGCGTCGTCGAGCCGTAGCGGCTGTATTCCTTCGCCGTGCGGTTCAGCGCCGCTTCCATGGCGCCGAGGATCTGGCCGGCGAGCGGGCCGCCGCCGGTGGCGTCAAAGGCGATCGTGGCGCCGGTGGCCACCAGCGTTTGCGTCAGCTCTTCCACGAATGCGGGCGAGGCCGTGCTCACCACGTGTTTCGCACCCTGCTCGCGCAGCAGCGCTGCCTGTTCGGGCTTGCGAACGATGTTGACGAGGCCGACGCCATCGGCCAGGCAGATGCGGTTCAGCATCTGCCCCAGGTTGGAAGCGGCCGCGGTATGCACCAGCGCCGTGTGGCCCTCGCGCCGCATCGTCTCCACCATGCCGAGCGCCGTCAGCGGGTTGACGAAGCACGACGCGCCTTCGGCCGCCGTGGTGCCGGCCGGCAGCGGCAGGCAGAGCTCGACCTTGACGGTGCGGAACTGCGAATACATGGCGCCGCCGAGCACCGCCACCGTCTGGCCGAGCAGCGCCTGCGCCGCCGCCCCGCTGCCCGCGGCCACCACCGTGCCGGCGCCCTCGTTGCCCACCGGCATTGACTGGCCGAGCCGTCCGGCCATGCCCTTCATCGCCGCCGGCGCGATGCGGGCCGTCGCCACGGTGTGCTCGCCGCCGCCCACCACGGTCAACGTCGAGAGATCGGCCGCGCCGAAGAGCAGGCCGATGTCGGAAGGGTTGATCGGCGTCGCCTCGACGCGAACGACGACTTCGTCAGGCGCGGGATCGGGCGTCGGCACGCGCTGCAGGGAGAGCTCGAGCTCGCCGGAAGCTTTGACGAGGGAGCGGAGCTGGAGGCCGTTGGCGGCGAGAGGGGTGGACATGGGTGGCTTTCGGCGTGGGCAGGGAGGGCGAGTCTTTCACGGTGCGACGACGCATGCCCGTCGTGGCGAAATCGAGTCAAGATGCTCCCATGTTTCTGCGTGTCCGACAGCCGCGATGACCGTCAC
>JAYTYH010000389.1:0-4989 GCA_043742485.1 Rhizobacter sp. | reverse complement strand
CCGAACAGCTCGACCTCGAGCTGCTGGTGCTGGCGTCGAGTGCGCTGGCTGCGCCCGGCGTCGTGCCGCCTTACCCGCCGCGCTGAGCCTCCGGGGGCGAGCAAAGCCGGTCCGACTTCGTTTCTCTTCCTTCTCGCCTTCATTCCGCCATGGCCGCGCCCGCCTTCTCCTTCGACAACTCCTATGCGCGCGAGCTCGAGGGCTTCTCCGTGCCGTGGAAGCCCGACCCGGCAACGGCGCCTGAGTCGCTCTTCTTCAACGCGTCGCTGGCTTATGAGCTCGGCCTCGACGCCACCTCGCTCGCCGGCGCCGATGGCCTCGCCGTGTTCGCCGGCAACGCCGTGCCCGAAGGGGCCGCGCCCGTGGCACAGATCTACGCTGGCCACCAGTTCGGCGGCTTCTCGCCGCAGCTCGGCGACGGCCGCGCGCTGCTGCTCGGCGAAGTGATCGACCGCGCCGGCGTGCGCCGCGACATCGCGCTCAAGGGCTCGGGCCGCACGCCGTTCTCGCGCGGCGGCGACGGCAAGGCGGCGGTAGGGCCGATGCTGCGCGAGGCGCTCATCGGCGAGGCCATGCACGCGCTCGGCATCCCGACCACGCGCGCGCTCGCCGTCGCGGCCACGGGCCAGCCGGTGTTGCGCGAGGCCGGCATGCTGCCCGGCGCAGTGCTCACGCGCGTCGCCGCCAGCCACATCCGCGTCGGCACGTTCCAGTTCTTCGCCGCCCGGGGCGACGTCGCCCGCGTGCGCATGCTCGCCGAGTACACGATCGCCCGCCACGACGCCGACCTCGTCGGCGCGGCCGGTCGTTTTCTGGCGCTGCTCGAGCGCGTGGTCGAGCGCCAGGCGGCGTTGATCGCGCAGTGGATGAACGCCGGTTTCATCCACGGCGTGATGAACACCGACAACATGACGCTCTCGGGCGAGACCATCGACTACGGGCCGTGCGCCTTCGTCGAGGCTTACGACCCGGCGGCGGTGTTCAGCTCGATCGATCGCCAAGGCCGCTATGCGTTCGGCAACCAGCCGCGCATCGCCCAGTGGAACCTGACGCGCCTGGCCGAAGCGCTGCTGCCGCTGATCGACGACGCCGCCGACCGGGCCGCCGCCGACGCCACGCGCGTCATCGAGTCCTTCCCCGCGCTCTATCGCCGCCATCTCCTGCGCGGCCAGCGCGCCAAGCTCGGCCTGCAGGCGGTCGCAAGTGAAGACGTCGGCACCGAAAGCGGCGCTTCCGGCGACACCGCGCTCGCCGCCGACTGGCTCGACGTGCTCGAGGTCGGCGGCGCCGACTTCACGCTCGCCTGGCGCCGCCTCGCCGACGCCGCCGCCGGCGACGAAGCGCCGCTGCGCGCGCTTTTCACCGAAGCCGCTGCGCTCGGGCCGTGGCTCGAACGCTGGCGCGCCCGCTGCGCGCAGGAGGGCGATGCAGAAGCCGAGCGCGCAGTCCGCGCCGAGCGCATGCGCCGCGTCAGCCCGTGGCTCATCGCGCGCAACCACCGCGTCGAGGAAGCGCTGGCCGCAGCGTCGAACGACGGCGACATCGGCCCCTTCGATCGCCTGCTCGCCGCCGTGCGCCAGCCTTACGACGAGGTCGCTGCCAACGCCCGCTACGCGGAGCCGGCGCTGGCCGAGGTCACGGCCGGCTACCAGACCTTCTGCGGCACTTGATCAAGGCACATCGGCAACCCACCATACCGACCCGTGAAGCCGACGACACGACTCTCGCCGTCAATGGCACCGTGATGCCGGCCGGCAGGAGCTGCCCTCGCTGCGGCGGTGCCTGACTACTTGGTTTTTTCGCTGTAGGCCGAACGGGCGGCGACGTGCGCCTTCAGGCGCTCCGCAGCGCCGGCGACGCGCAATTTGACGGCGCGCTTGGCGCGGTGCACGTTGTCGCGAAGGACATGCAATTTGGTTCGTTTTCGTTGTGCCTGGGTTGCCATCGTGTTTCTCCGTTGATAGATCAGTGATGCAGCAGGGTACACGATCGTTTGCCACGGCAAGCCCAGCGGCAGGATCGACAGGACCGGGTCCCGATTCAGGTCTGGCCTGGGGCCACGGGAGCGTGCGCGGGAGACGGAGTGGCGCGCGCGGGCCGCAGGCCGAGCCACATCACGGTGGCCACCACGAGCAGCGCACCGGCCACTTGCGACAGCGCGATCTTCTGGTCGAGGATGAGCCAGGCGAGCAGCAGCGCGAACACCGGCTCGACGTTCATGATCGCCGAGTTGCCGACGACGCCGAGCCGCGGCAGCACGATGAAGAGAAGCGTGATGCCGGTGCCGTAGAAGAGCGTGAGCAGCGCCAGCCCGACCCAGCCGGTGGCCGCATCGGGCAGCCGGAAGCCGCCGCGCCAGGCCACGGCGACCAGCGCCAGCACCGCGACGATCGACATCGTGGCCGCGGTGCGCAGGCGGCCGTCGAGGCCGCCGGCTTCGTGCTGCGTCAGCACCAGGGCCAGCCCGAACACCGCCGCTGCCGAAAGCGCGAAGGCGACGCCGGTGCCGATGAGCTGCCACTGCAGCGCTGCACCGACGCCCGAGGCAGCGCCGAGCACGTCGAGCGCGAGCGCCAGGCCGACCAGCATCACCGGCATCGCCAGCACGACGCGGCGCTCCGGCCGGTGGCCGTAGAGCAGCCGGGCCCAGAGGGCGGTCCACAGCGGGTAGGTGTTGAAGGCGAGCAGGGCGAGCGCGACCGGCAGCCGCGCCACCGCCGAGTAGAGGCAGGCGCTCTGCACCGCGACGGCGAGCCCGATCGCCGGCAGGAAGCGCCGTTGCCGCGCCGTCAGAGCCAGCGGCACGCGCTGGCCCAGCAGCACCAGGCCGACGACCAGTGCCGTCGCCGTGCTGCGCACCGCGATGGCGGTGACGACGTCGACGCCGTGGTCGAAGGCGACGCGCGCGGCGACGTGGTTGGCGCCCATCAGCAGGCCGATCGAGAGCAGCGAGACGAAGGCGGTGATCGACAGGGCCGTGGCAGGAAGTCGCGCGCTCATCGCGTCATTGTCGCGGCGAGCTCCGATGCCGGAAGCCACGGGCTGCTGCCGTTTCGCCGAAGGCCGGCCTCGATGTGCGGCAAGATGGCGCCGCCGCCTCCTCCGACTCGAAAGCACGTCCCATGGTCACTGCCACCGCAAGCATCATCGACGTCGCCGCCCACGAGCTGTCGATCACCCGGCTCATCGACGTGCCGCGCGAGAAGCTCTATCGCTGCTGGGTCGAGCCGGCGCTCATCACGCAGTGGTTCACGCCGCCGCCGTGGAAGACCTTGGCCGCCGAGGTCGACGTGCGCACGGGCGGCAGCAGCCTGATCACGATGCAGGGCCCCGACGGCACAACGGTGCCCAGCCGCGGCGTCTATCTCGAGGTGGTGCCGAACGAGCGCATCGTCTTCACCGACGCCTACACGTCGGCCTGGGTGCCGTCGGCCAAGCCGTTCATGACCGGCGTTCTCACGTTCGAAGACGAGGCCGGCAAGACGCGCTACACGGCACGGGCCCGGCACTGGTCGGCCGAAGATCGCACCGCCCACGAAGCCATGGGATTTTTTCTGGGCTGGAGCGTCGCGACCGACCAGCTCGAGGCGCTGGCCGCCACCTTGTAGGGCAGGCGCTCCGCAGCCGGCAACGCCGCCGGCGCTGTTAGCCTCGCGCCCCGATGACGCCCGCTGCCCTGCTTCGCGACCCCTTCTTTCGCCGTGGCGCCCGCGACATGCTGGCCTTCGGACCCGGCCTCGCCGCCTGGGCCGTGGTCAGCGGCGTGGCGATGTCGCAGAGCGGCCTCGGCACCGGCCTGTCGGTGCTGATGTCGCTCACCGTCTTCGCCGGCAGCGCCCAGCTCACCTCGCTGCCGCTGTTCGCCAGCGGCGCGCCGATGTGGGTGATCTGGGCCTCGGCCCTCTGCGTCAACCTGCGCTTCCTGATCTTCAGCGCCCAGTGGCGCCGCCATCTCGGCCACCTGCCGCGCGGCCGTCGCCTCGTGCTCGGCTACTTCCTCGCCGACCTCAACCTGCTGCTGTTCCAGAAGGCCTGGCCGAGCGGTCGCTACGAGCCCGGCCAGGCGCGCTACGCGCTGGGCGGCGCGGCGGCGGCATGGCCGCTCTGGCAAGGCTCGTCGCTGGTCGGCATCTTCCTGGCGTCGACAGTGCCGCTCGAGTGGGGCCTCGGCTTTGCCGGCACGCTGGCCATGCTCGGCCTGGCCTATTCGCTGCTCACCGACCGCGTCGCCTGGGTCGCGGCCATCGTCTCGGCCACGGCCGCCGTCGCCGCCTATGCGTTGCCGCTGAAGCTCAACATCCTGGTCGCCATCGCTGCCGCGGTGGCGGTCGGGCTGGTGATGACGCCTACTTCGCAGGCTGCCGCCGCTCCGGCGTCCGAGCCGCTGCCATGACGCCGACGCTGCCCTTCGCCGAGACGGCGGTCACCATCCTCGGCATGGCCGTGGTGACGGTGATCGCGCGCGGCTTCTTTCTCTATGCGCGCCGCGAGCCGGCCATGCCGGCGCCGTTGCAGCGCGCCTTGCAGATGGCGCCGCTGGCGGCCATCGTCGCCGTGCTGGCGCCGGAGATCTTCATGTCGCACGGAGCGCTGGTCTCGACCTGGCGCGACGCCCGCCTGTTCGCCGCGGCTGCCGCCACACTCTGGTATGCCTGGCGGCCCGGCATGCTCGGGCCGCTGCTCGCCGGCTTCGCTGTCTATCTGCCGCTGCACCTGGCCTGGAGCTGGTGAGCCGCCGGTGCCTTACTTGTAGAAGGCCTCGACCCGGCCCTTCAGCTTGATGAGCAGGGGCTGGCCCTGGCGGTCGAGCGTCTTGCCGGAAGGCACCTTGACCCAACCTTCGCTCAGGCAATATTCGCAGACGTCGACGCGTTCCTTGTCGTTGAGGCGGATGCCGATGCCGTGCTCGAACACGGCGGCGACGTGATGCGGGCTGCGCGGGTCGATGGAGAGGCGGTCGGGCAGGGTGGGCGGAGTCGGCGAGGCGGC
>JAYTYH010000388.1:0-3012 GCA_043742485.1 Rhizobacter sp. | reverse complement strand
TCCAGGCCCAGCTCGCCGTTCTTCGCGCCGCCGACATGGTCCGCTATCCGGAGGTCGCGGCGCTCAAGACGCGGGCGCTGCGCCTGCTGCATGCGCAGTTCGCGCAGCGCCATCGCAGCAGCGCCGGCAGCGGCCGTGGCGCCGACTACCGGGTCTTCGTCGAAGAAGGCGGCGCGGCCCTTCTCAGGCATGCCCGCTTCGAAGCTTTGCAGGGTCACTTCTTCGCGACCGACAGTGCCGTCTGGGGCTGGCCGGTCTGGCCCGAGGCCTACCGCTCGCCCGAGGCGGCGATCGTCGAGGCCTTCGCCGTCGAGCATGCCGAAGAGGTCGACTTCCACCTCTATCTTCAGTGGCTCGCCGACCGCCAGCTCGCCGCCGCACGACAGCGTTGCGTCGATCGCGGTATGGCGGTCGGCCTCTATCTCGACCTCGCCGTCTCGGTCGACCGCGCCGGCTCCGATGCCTGGTCGCACGCCGACCTGTACGCACGCGGCGCCACCATCGGCCCTCCGCCCGACGAGGTCAATCCGAACGGCCAGGGCTGGGGCCTGCCGCCGCTGCGCCCGGACCGCATGGGCGGAACCGACCACGCGCTCTTCACCGCCACCATTCGCGCCGCCATGCGCCATGCCGGCGCGCTCCGCATCGATCACGTGATGGGCTTGATGCGGCTGTTCTGGATCCCGCCGAACCAGTCGCCGGCGACGGGCGCCTACGTGCTCTACCCGCTCGACGCGCTGGTCACCATCGTCGCCCGCGAGAGCCGCGCCCACCGCTGCCTGGTGATCGGCGAAGACCTCGGCACCGTCGCCGACGAGATCCGCACGGCGATGGAGCGTCATGAGCTGCTGTCGTACCGGCTGCTGTACTTCGAGCGCAGCGACGACGGTGCCTTCAAGGCCCCGGAGGCCTACCCGCGCCGCGCGCTGGTCGCCATCAGCACCCACGACCTGCCGACGCTGGCCGGCTGGTGGACCGGCCACGACCTCGTCGTGCGCCAGCGCCTCGGCCTGTTCCCGGCCGGCACGATCTACGAGCAGCAGCTGGCCACCCGCGCCCAGGACCGCATGCGGCTGCTGCTGGCGCTCGAGCGTGCCGACCTGCTGCCGGCCGGCGTCGAGCCGCGCCTCGATGCCGCGCCGCAACTTACCTAGGCGCATGCCGAGGCCGTGCATGCCTACGTGGCTAGCAGCGCCGCGGAAGTGATGCTGGTGCAGCTCGAGGACGTCCTCAGTGTCGAGGACCAGGCCAACCTGCCGGGCACCGTCGACCAGCATCCGAACTGGCGCCAGCGCCTGCCGCTCGGCCTCGAGGCCATGGCCACCGACGCGCGCTTCGAGTCGCTGGCCAGGCGCATCGCCTCGGTGCGGCCGCGGCCGCAGACACAGCGCGCCACGGCGCCGAGCCACGATGCGATCGTGCCGCGCGCCACCTACCGGCTGCAGTTCCACAGGGGCTTCGGCTTCGACGACGCGGTGCGCATCCTGCCGTACCTGCAGCGCCTCGGCGTCAGCCATGTGTACTGCTCGCCGATCCTGCGTGCGCGCGCCGGCAGCACGCACGGCTACGACGTCGTCGGCCACGACGAGATCAACCCCGAGCTCGGCGGCGAGGCCGGCTTCGAGCGCTTCACCGAAGCCTTGCGCGCGCACGGCATGGGCCAGCTGCTCGACATGGTGCCCAACCACATGGGTGTGCTCGGCTCCGACAACGCCTGGTGGAACGACGTCGTCGAGAACGGCATCTCTTCGCCCTTCGCCGACTATTTCGACATCGACTGGCATCCTGTCAACCCCGAGCTCGAAGCCAAGGTGCTCCTGCCGGTGCTGGGCCGGCAATACGGCGACGTCCTCGACGCCGGTGAGCTGGTACTGGCTTTCGACGCCGCCACCGGCAGCTTCGCCTTTACCTACTTCACGCATCGTTTCCCGCTCGACCCGCGCAGCACCACGACGATCCTGGAGCAGGCCGCCGCGAACTTGCCCGACGATGCCGCCGCCCAGAGCCTGCGCAGCGTGGCCACGGCCTTCTCGCACCTGCCGCCGAACGACGTTGCCGCCGATTCGCCGGCCGGCATCGAGCGGCGCCGCGACCAGACGATGCTCAAGCAGCGGCTGGCGGCGCTAGGCGGCAGCGCCGAGGCCGCCATCGCCGGCGCGCTGGCCGTGATCAATGCCGCCGCCGACAAGGACGCGCTGCACGCCCTGCACGAGCGCCAGCCCTATCGCCTCGCGTTCTGGCGCGTTGCGGCCGACGAGATCAACTACCGGCGCTTCTTCGACATCAACGAACTCGCCGGCCTGCGCATGGAAGACCCGCGGGTGTTCGAGGCGACGCAGGGCTTCTCGCTGGACCTCGCCGCCGCCGGCAAGGTCGACGGCCTGCGCATCGACCACCCCGACGGACTGCAGAACCCCGCAGAGTACTTCGCCCGCCTGCAGGACGGCTTCGCGCGCCGCACCGGCATCGTTGCGCCCGAGGGCGCGGCGCCGTTCCGGCCGCTCTACGTGGTGGCCGAGAAGATCGCCGCGTCGCACGAAAGCGTGCCCGCCGAGTGGCGCATCCACGGCACCACCGGCTACCGCTTCGCGATGGTCGTCAACGGCGTGCTGGTCGATGCCGACAGTGCCGGTGCATTCGACGCCATCTGGGCCCGTTTCGCTCCCGCCGACACCAGCTTCGCCGAGCTCGCCTACGCCGGCAAGCGCGCCGTCGCCGGCAGCGCCCTGGCGTCGGAGCTGACGGTCCTGGCCACCGCCCTGCTGCGCATCGCCAAGGGCCGCCGCCAGAGCCGCGACTACACCTTCAACAGCCTGCGCTCGACGCTGGCCGAGATCGCCGCCTGCCTGCCGGTCTACCGCACCTACGTGGTCGACACGCCATCGACGCAGGACGATCGCTACATCGACTGGGCCGTGGCCCATGCGCGCCAGCGCAGCCGCCTCGCCGACCTGTCGATCTTCGACTTCACCAGGAGCTGCATGCGCAACGAGCCGGGCGCGAACGCATCGC
>JAYTYH010000387.1:0-1571 GCA_043742485.1 Rhizobacter sp. | reverse complement strand
GCGATGCTGATGTGGCCGAACTGGCGCGCTACGCGCTGACCATCGAGCAGCACTACGGCCGGCCGATGGACATCGAGTGGGGCAAGGACGGCGCCGACGGCAAGCTCTACATCCTTCAGGCCCGGCCCGAGACGGTGAAGAGCCAGCAGGAGGGCAAGGTCGAGCAGCGCTACAAACTGAAGGGCGACAAGAGCAAGAGCACGGTGCTCGCCGAAGGCCGTGCCATCGGCCAGAAGATCGGCACCGGCCCGGTGCGTATCGTGCACAGCCTGGCCGACATGGACACGGTGCAGCCGGGCGACGTGCTCGTCACCGACATGACCGACCCGAACTGGGAACCGGTCATGAAGCGGGCGAGCGCCATCGTCACGAACCGCGGTGGCCGCACCTGCCACGCGGCCATCATCGCGCGCGAGCTGGGCATCCCGGCGGTGGTGGGCTGCGGCGATGCGACCGACGTTCTGAAGGAAGGCGCGCTCGTGACCGTGGCCTGCTCGGAAGGCGACACCGGCTATATCTACGACGGCCTGCTCGAGACCGAAGTGAGCGACGTGCAGCGCGGGTCGCTGCCCGATTGCCCGGTGAAGATCATGATGAACGTGGGCAACCCACAACTCGCATTCGACTTCGCGCAGATGCCCAACCAGGGCGTCGGGCTGGCGCGGCTCGAGTTCATCATCAACAACAACATCGGTGTGCACCCGAAGGCCATCCTCGACTACCCGAATATCGATAGCGACCTGAAGAAGGCGGTCGAGAGCGTCGCTCGTGGCCATGCCTCGCCGCGGGCCTTCTACGTCGACAAGCTGGTCGAGGGCATCGCCACCATCGCGGCCGCGTTCTGGCCGAAGCCGGTGATCGTGCGGTTGAGCGACTTCAAAAGCAATGAGTACCGCAAGCTGATCGGCGGGTCACGCTATGAGCCTGAAGAAGAGAACCCGATGCTCGGCTTCCGCGGCGCATCGCGCTACGTCAGCGAGGCCTTCGGCGAGGCGTTCGCGATGGAGTGCGAGGCGCTCAAGCGGGTGCGTGCCGACATGGGCCTGACCAACGTCGAGATCATGGTGCCGTTCGTGCGCACGCTGGGCCAGGCCAGTGCCGTCGTGGGCATGCTCGCCGAGCGCGGCCTGAAGCGCGCGGCGATGGGCGGCGCAGACGGCTTGCGCGTGATCATGATGTGCGAGGTGCCGAGCAATGCGATCCTGGCCGAGCAGTTTCTCGAGCATTTCGACGGCATGTCGATCGGCTCGAACGACTTGACCCAACTCACGCTCGGACTGGACCGAGACTCCGGCATGGAATTGCTGGCCAGGGACTTCGACGAACGCGACCCGGCCGTCAAGTCGCTGATCTCGCGAGCCATCTCGGCCTGCCTCGCGGCTGACAAGTATGTCGGCATCTGCGGCCAGGGCCCCAGCGATCACCCCGACTTCGCCGATTGGCTTGCCGACCAGGGAATCGTGTCGATCTCGCTGAACCCCGATTCGGTGATCGAGACCTGGCAACGCCTGGCGCGACGCTGACTGTTGCGGGACGCCGCCATGCGGTTGCGGCCCTCCGCGTTGAACGGC
>JAYTYH010000386.1:0-3746 GCA_043742485.1 Rhizobacter sp. | reverse complement strand
GGCCGGCGGCACCGGCCACGGCGCCGAGGGGGTCCGCTTCCCAGACGAGTCCGGCCGTGACGCGCTTGCCGAGAGGCACGCGGACCAGCGTTCCCGGCGCAAGCGGGCGCTGACTCCCGTAGGTCAGCGAGGCGCCGATGGCAGCGTGTCGGGGCGCCTCGACAACGACCGCGACCGTGGTCGTCGGCGCGGCCTCTTCAAGCACCGACGGGATCGTTGTCATGACCTTCGTGAAAGTTCAGCTTCTTCACGTAAGTCGATGATTTGGGGAGCGTTTTGGATTTCTCCACCGCAGCTGTGGATAACTTTGTGGGTAAACCCGCCCGGATGACTCCAAACGCTTGCCCCGTCTCGCTTTGCGACACCTTGCCCGCTTTCGCGGCACCGCGCCGATGTCAATGAAATCAACAACTTAGCTCTGCACTCGAATGGGACTTTGATGCGGCGCAGCAGTTCGTGTCGGATTTATGACGGAGCGCGGAAATGGGGATAAGTCAAGCCCTGAGCGCTCACTCACGGTAAAAAGGCATGCCCCGCGACGATCGTGACTTCGATCACGGCCGGGCCGCGGTGTGGAACGGCCGCGACTGGCTGTGGACCGCGTCGACGAGCGTCGCCACCGCTTCCGGCGGTGTGTGCTGGCTGATGCCGTGGCCGAGATTGAAGACGTGTCCGCCAGGCGCGTCGGCGGTCGCGGCCCGGCCAAAGCTGGCCAGCGTCGCCGCCACCTCGCGGTGGATGGCGTCGTCGCCGCCGAACAGCACGTTGGGGTCGAGGTTGCCCTGCAGCGCGACGCCGGCGCCGACGCGCTTGCGGGCCTGGCCGAGGTTTTGCGTCCAGTCGACGCCGACGACGTCGGGGCCGAGCGCGGCGATGGCTTCGAGCCACGGCCCACCGCCCTTGGTGAAGACGATCTGCGGCACCCGCCGGCCCTCGGCCTCGCGCCTGAGCTGCTTCAGCACCCGCGCCGTGTAGGCCAGGCTGAAGGCCTGGAAGGCGCCGTCGGCGAGAACGCCGCCCCAGCTGTCGAAGATCATCACCGCCTGGGCGCCGGCGTCGATCTGGGCGTTGAGATAGAGCGCGACGGCGTCGGCGTTGACGGCGAGGATGCGGTGCATGAGGTCGGGCCGCGCATACAGCATCGTCTTGACGAGGCGATAGTCGTCGGAGCCCTTGCCCTCCACCATGTAGCAGGCCAGCGTCCACGGGCTGCCGGAAAAGCCGATCAGGGGCACCCGGCTGCACTGGCGGCCCTGGGCGTCGGTCGTCGTCAATGCGGCGCGGATCGAGCGCACGGCGTCGAAGACGTAGCGCAGGCGATCCATGTCGGGCACGGCGAGCGCCGCGACAGCGGCTTCGTCGCGCAGCGGCGTTGCGAAGCGCGGGCCTTCGCCTTCTGCGAAAGAGAGGCCGAGGCCCATCGCGTCAGGCACGGTGAGGATGTCGCTGAAGAGGATGGCGGCGTCGAGCCGGTAGCGGTCCAGCGGCTGCAGCGTCACCTCGGTGGCGTAGGCCGGGTTCGTCGCCAGACCCATGAAGCTGCCGGCACGGGCGCGCGTGGCCTTGTACTCGGGCAGGTAGCGGCCGGCCTGGCGCATCAGCCAGACCGGCGTGGTGTCGGTCGGCTGCGACAGGCAGGCGCGCAGGAAGGTGTCGTTCAGGAGCAGCGCGGACATGCGCGGATTGTCGCCGCGGCCACCACGGCGAGTGCCGCGACCATAATCGCCGTGACTTCTTCGCGAAAGCCCCGCCATGCTCGCCAACGACGTCCTCCACACCATCGGCAACACGCCGCACATCCGCATCAACCGGCTGTTCGGCAACAGCCACGCCGTCTACATCAAGAGCGAGCGCGCCAACCCGGGCGGATCGATCAAGGACCGCATCGCCGTCGCCATGGTCGAGGCCGCCGAGGCCGCCGGCGAGCTCGTGCCGGGCGCCACCATCGTCGAGCCGACGTCGGGCAACACGGGGGTCGGCCTGGCCATGGTGGCGGCCGTCAAGGGCTACAAGCTGGTGCTGGTGATGCCAGACAGCATGAGCGTCGAGCGGCGCCGGCTGATGCTGGCCTACGGCGCCACCTTCGTGCTGACGCCACGCGAGAAGGGCATGAACGGCTCGATCGCCAAGGCCGTCGAGCTCGTCACCGGCATCCGCGCCGGCGGCGGCGCCGCGTGGACGCCGCAGCAGTTCGAGAACCCCGTCAACATCGACATCCATGCCCGCACCACGGCCCTCGAGATCGCCGCCGATTTTCCGAGCGGCATCGCGGCGCTGATCACCGGCGTCGGCACCGGCGGCCACATCACCGGTTGCGCCCAGGTGCTCAAGAAGATGTGGCCGAAGCTGTTGGTCTACGCCGTCGAGCCGAGCGCTTCGCCCGTCATCAGCGGCGGCCAGCCCGGCCCGCATCCGATCCAGGGCATCGGCGCCGGCTTCATCCCGAAAAACCTGCATGTCGACCTGCTGGACGGCACCATCCCGGTCGAGGCCGAGGCCGCGCGCGAGATGGCACGGCGCTCGGCGCGCGAAGAAGGCCTGCTCGTCGGCATTTCCTCCGGCGCCACGCTCGCCGCCATCGGCCAGAAGCTGGCCGAGTTCCCCGCCGGCTCGACCGTGCTCGGCTTCAACTACGACACGGGAGAGCGCTACCTGTCGATCGAAGGTTTCCTTCCGACCGAATGAAGCCGCGCATCCTCATCGTCGAGGACGAGCCCGGCATCGCCGACACGCTGCAATACGCGCTGCGCACCGACGGCTTCGAGCCGGTCTGGTGCGCCACCGGCGAAGAGGCGCTCGCGGACGCCAGGGCGACGCCGCCGGCACTGGTGATCCTCGATGTCGGCCTGCCCGACGCCAGCGGCTTCGAGATCTTCAAGCGGCTGCGGACGACCAGCGAGGTGCCGGTCGTGTTCCTCACCGCGCGCAGCGACGAGATCGACCGCGTCGTCGGCGTCGAGCTCGGTGCCGACGACTACGTCGCCAAGCCGTTCTCGCCGCGCGAGCTGGTGGCGCGCCGATCGCCGTCGACGAGGCCCGCATGCAGGCGCGCTACTACGGCCGCCTGCTCGAGCTCTCGCGCTACGAATTCGGCCTCCTGAAGACGCTGGCGGCGCGGCCTGGCCACGTCCACTCGCGCGATGCGCTGCTCGAGCGCGTCTGGGGCAACGACAGCGAGAGCATGGACCGCACGGTCGACGCCCACGTCAAGACCCCGCGCGCCAAGATGAAGGCGATCGCGCCGCTGCAGGAGCCGATCCGGACGCTGCGCGGCAGCGGCTATGCACTCGAGGAAGAGCTGCCGGCCGACCCGGCGGCATCGTGACCAAGCGCACCCGAATCTTCATCGGCATCCTGGTCGCCTACGCGCTCGGCGTGGCGTTCCTGATGTACCGCCAGCTCGGCGACATCGACCCGCGCTACCGCGAGTCCGCCGAAGACGCGCTGGTCGACACGGCCCAGCTCATGGCCGCGCTCGTCGAGCAGGCCTCGAGCGACGGCGCGCTGCACGTCGAAGCGCTCGAGCCGGTGTTCCGCTCGCTCTACGCGCGCCGCTTCAGCGCTGACATCTACGGCGTCGAGAAAACGCGCGTCGAGCTGCGCATGACGGTCGTCGATCGCAACGGCACGGTGCTGTTCGACTCGCAGTCGGCCGCGCTCGGCGCCGACCACTCGCGCTGGCACGACGTCTACCTCGCCCTGCGTGGCCAGTACGGCGCCCGCACCACCGCCGACATCGAAGGCGA
>JAYTYH010000385.1:0-10943 GCA_043742485.1 Rhizobacter sp. | reverse complement strand
GGCGCTGGCGGCCAGAACGTCAACAAGGTCTCGAGCGCGATCCACCTGCGCTTCGACGTCGCCGCGTCGTCGCTGCCCGACGCCGTCAAGGCGCGGCTGCTGGCGCGCGCCGACCGCCGCCTCAGCGAAGAGGGCGTGCTGGTCATCAAGGCGCAGCGCCATCGCAGCCAGGACCTGAACCGGCGTGACGCGATGGCGCGGCTCAACGCGCTGGTGGCCACGGCTGCCGAGGTGCCGGCCGTGCGCCGGCCGACGCGGCCGACGCGGGCCTCGAAGCTGCGTCGGCTCGACGGCAAGAGCCAGCGGGCGCAGGTCAAGGCCGGCCGCGCCAAGCCGCCCGGCACCGACTGACCTCGCGCGGTTCGCACCGCGGTACGCGCGGCTGGCGCCGCCGTACCGGCGTTTGGCGACACGGCGCGCCGCTTCGTCCCTTCCCGCTCGCCGGGGAACGGCGCCGTTCCTAGAGTCACGCCATGCCTTCTCCACCGCGAGCCGCCACCATGAAACTCCGTTGCTTCCCCATCGCCGCCGTCGTCGCCCTTTCCGTGCTGTCGGCCGCCACCCTCGTCGCGACGCCGGCGCAGGCCCAGACGGCCGCGGCCGGCTGCGCCCAGATCGAGGTGCAGAACGTGCGCCCCGAGCAAGGCATGCTGATGATCGCGGCCTATGCCGACGCCGCCAGCTTCAAGAAGTCACCGGTCGTGGCGACGCAGATGCGCGCCGGCGCAGCGACGATGACCTTTGCGCTGTGCGGCCTGACCGGCACCATCGTTTCCCTGACGCTCTTCCAGGACCTCAACGGCAACGGCCAGCTCGACGCCAACGCCTTCGGTATCCCGAGCGAGCCGTGGGGCGCCTCCGGCAAGCCGGCGCCGATGGCCGGGCCGACCTGGGAAGCGACCGCCGTGCCGCTCGACGGCAGCACCATCGTCGTCAAGCTCTCCAGGTAAGCCGCCAGCGTCATCTGCCAGAGAAGGAGCCGCCATGAACTTCCACGCAACCATCCTGAACCGCCGCGACCTTCTGCGTGGCCTCGGTACCCTCGGCGTTGCCGCCACCGCCGGCGCCTGGGCGCCGGCCCGTGCCGCCGCAGCGAGCGAAGGCGCCGCCTTCGATGCCGCCGTCGCCGACATGCCGTGGCTGGCGCCGTTCAAGGGCATCAGCGACGCCGGGCCGTCGCTGGGCGACCTGCGCTGCGAGTCGCTCAAGGTCACCGGACGCTGGCCCGCCGAGCTGCGCGGCCGTTTCTACCGCAACGGCCCTGCCATCTTCGAGCGGGCCGGCCAGCGCTATCACCACTGGTTCGACGGCGACGGCATGGTCCAGCAGTTCACCTTCTCCGGCCGCGGCGTCTCGCACATCGGCCGGCTGGTGCGGACCTCGAAGCTCGCCGCCGAGCACGACGCCGGCAAGTTCCTCTACAGCGCCTTCGGCACCGGCATCGCCAGCGACGCGCCGATCCAGGGACCCGACTCGATCAACGTCGCCAACACCAACGCCATCGAGCACGCCGGTCGCGTGCTGGCGATGTGGGAAGGCGGCTCGGCCTACGCGCTCGATCCGAACGGCCTGTCGACGATCGGCCCCGTGACCTGGCAGGAGGGCTACGAGCAGATCCCGTTCTCGGCCCATCCCAAGCTCGACGTCGCCGGCAACCTCTGGAACATCGGCACTTTCGGCGACAAGCTCGTCGTCTGGCACGTCGATGCCGCCGGCAAGCTGGTGCGGGTCCAGACCGGCCTCAGCCCGTACCCGAACGGCATGGCCCACGACACCGCGATGACGGCGCAGTACATCGTGCTGCCGCTGCCGCCCGTGAAGATGAACTACGCCGCCATCGGCCAGGGCGCGCCGCCCGAGCAGGCCTTCTTGTACGAGAAGAACGAGCCGCTGCGCATCCTGGTGATGAGGAAGGACGACATCTCGCAGCGCCGCATCTTCGAGCTGCCGGCGCAGATGGTCTTCCACGTCGGCAACGCCTACGAACGGCCCGACGGCAACATCGCGCTCACCTTCGTCGGCGCCGACAACGACGAGTTCCTCGTCCACGGCGCCGTTGCCCTCGTCGCTGGCCACGCCCTCGGCGAGAGCGGCTCGATGCTGCAATCGGCGGTGCTCGACATGAAGAGCGGCCGGGCGACCGTCGAGGCGTTGCCGGGCATCGTCGAGTTCCCGCGCATGGATCCGCGGCGGATCGGCACCCCGGCACGCTTCTTGGTCGCCGTCTCGAACTGGAAGCGCACCCCCGGCCGCGACGGCGCGCTCTTCCACGGCGTGCAGGTGCGCGACCTGAAGAGCGGCAACGTCGACCGCTTCGACTACGGCGCCGACGCGGTCGTCGAGGAGCACGTCTTCGTGCCGAAGCCGCGCGGCAGCGACGAACGCGACGCCTGGCTGGTCGGTACGACCTTCGATGCCAAGCGCAAGGTCTCGATCGTCAACGTCATCGACGCCAGACGGGTCGGCGACGGCCCGATCGCACAGGCGGCCTTGCCTTACTGGCTGCCGCTGGGCTTGCACGGCAACTTCACCGCGGCCTAGCGGGGAGGAGTCTCGACCCTGCCGCGACAATCGCGGCATGGCCAAGGAGAAGTCGATCTACGTCTGCACGGAGTGCGGTGGCACGAGCGCGAAATGGCTCGGCAAGTGCCCGCAGTGCAACGCCTGGAACACGCTCGTCGAGTCGGTCGCCGAGAGCGCCACCAAGCCCCGCTACGCGGCGGCTTCGCGCGGCCTGCTGCCGGGCGAGGCGGTGGCGACGCTGGCCGAGATCGAGGCCGGCGACGCCGACCGCCAGCCGACCGGCATCGACGAGCTCGACCGCGCCCTCGGCGGCGGCATCGTCGCCGGCGGTGTCATCCTGATCGGCGGCGATCCCGGCATCGGCAAGTCGACGCTGCTGCTGCAGGCGCTGGACGCGCTGGCGCGGTCGATGAAGACGCTCTACGTCACCGGCGAGGAGAGTGGCGCCCAGGTGGCGCTGCGCTCACGCCGGCTCGGCCTCGGCAAGAGCCCGGTGCGCGTGCTCGCCGAGATCCAGCTCGAGAAGATCATGGCCACGCTCGAGGTCGAGCGGCCCGGGGTCGCGGTGATCGACTCGATCCAGACCGTCTACAGCGAGGCATTGACCTCGGCGCCGGGCTCGGTGGCGCAGGTGCGCGAGTGCGCGGCGCAGCTGACGCGGATGGCCAAGGCGAGCGGCATCACGATCATCCTGGTCGGCCACGTCACGAAAGACGGTGCCCTGGCCGGGCCGCGCGTCATGGAGCACATCGTCGACACGGTGCTTTATTTCGAGGGCGACACGCACTCCAGCTTTCGCCTCGTGCGCGCCGTCAAGAACCGCTTCGGCGCCGCCGGCGAGATCGGCGTCTTCGCGATGACGGAAAAGGGGCTGAAGGGTGTCAGTAATCCGAGCGCGATCTTCCTGTCGACGCACGGCGAGCCGGTGGCCGGCTCGTGCGTGCTCGTCACGCTGGAAGGCACGCGGCCGATGCTGGTCGAGATCCAGGCCCTGGTCGATTCCGGCGGGCCGAGCCCGCGGCGCCTCTCGGTCGGCCTCGATCGTGACCGGCTGGCGATGATGCTGGCGGTGCTGCACCGCCACGCCGGCGTCGGCGCGCTCGACCAGGATGTCTTCGTCAACGCCGTCGGCGGCGTTCGCATCAGCGAGCCGGCGGCCGACCTGGCGGTGATGCTGGCGATCCAGTCGAGCCTGCGCGGCAAGCCGTTGCCGCGCGGCTTCATCGCCTTCGGCGAAGTCGGCCTGGCCGGCGAGGTGCGGCCGGCGCCGCGCGGCCAGGAGCGTCTGCGTGAGGCCGCCAAGCTGGGCTTTTCGATCGCCATCGTGCCCAAGGCGAACGCGCCCAGGGGCGCCGCGGCGAAGGCCTTCGAAGGGTTGACGATCCACGCCGTCGAGCGCATCGAGGAAGCGATCGACCTTGTCCGCAGCCTGTGATGAACGTCTGACGACGGCGGACTCATGAACCCGTATCTCGGCTGGACCCTGGCGGCGGTGTTCGCGTTCGCGGCCTGGCGCGCCTACGACCTCGCCGGCCTCGCCTTCGCGGCCAGCGCCATCGTCTTCTGGCTGCTGCTGCAGTTCAACCGCACCGTCCGCGTCATGAAGAACGCGGCGGACTCGCGGGTCGGCCACGTGCCGAGCGCCGTCATGTTCAACGCGACGCTGCGCAAGGGCATGACGATGCTGCAGATCGTGACGAAGACGGAGAGCCTGGGCCGCAAGGTCGTGGCCGACAGCGACGACGACTGGGCCTGGAGCGACGACGGCGGCAACGCGGTGCAGATCCACTTCGAGGCCGGTCGGCTGGCGCGCTGGCAGCTCGAACGGCCGGCGACCGACAGCGCCGCAAGCAACGCCGGGAGCGCGACCTAAAATCGCGCCTCCCGGGAACGAAGGAGCGCTGCAATGTCGATGGCCGACCGCGATGGCAAGATCTGGATGGATGGCACGCTCGTCGAATGGCGCGACGCCAAGATCCACGTCCTCACGCACACGCTGCACTACGGCTGCGGCGCCTTCGAGGGCGTTCGCGCCTACGACACGGGGAGCGGCACGGCGATCTTTCGGCTGCACGAGCACACCCAGCGGCTCTTCAACAGCGCCAAGATCCTGCGCATGAAGATCCCGTTCTCGTTCGAGGAGATCTTCGAGGCGCAGCGCACCGTCGTGCGCGAGAACAAGCTCGAGTCGTGCTATTTGCGGCCGCTGACCTGGATCGGCTCCGAGCGGCTCGGCGTCTCGCCGAAGGGCAACACCGTGCACGTGATGGTCGCGGCCTGGCCCTGGGGTGCCTACCTCGGCGAAGAAGGCATGCGGCGCGGCATCCGCGTCAAGACCTCGAGCTACACGCGCCATCACGTCAACATCACGATGACGCAGGCCAAGGCGGTCTCGAACTACACCAACTCGATCCTCGCCAACACGGAAGCCACCGACGATGGCTACGACGAGGCGCTGCTGCTCGATGCCAGCGGCTTCGTCAGCGAAGGCGCCGGCGAGAACCTCTTCATGATCAAGAAGGGCGTCGTCTACACGCCCGACTTGTCGGCCGGCGCGCTCGACGGCATCACCCGCAACACCATCGCCGCGATCTGCGACGACCTCGGCCTGAAGGTGGTGGAGAAGCGCATCACCCGCGACGAGGTCTACATCTGCGACGAGGCCTTCTTCACCGGCACGGCAGCCGAGGTGACCCCGATCCGCGAGCTCGACCGCATCGAGCTCGGTGCTGGCTCGCGTGGGCCGATCACGGAGAAGATCCAGAGCGCCTTCTTCGACATCGTCAACGGCCGAAATCCGAAGTACGCCGAATGGCTGACCAAGGTCTGAACGGGGAGTCGCGACATGGCCACCGGTGATGCGAAAAGTGCGGTCGTCGAGCTGCTTGCGAGCGAGCTGCAGGGGCCCGGCGTGGTCTTTTGCCCGAACCCGCTGATGCCGCTCTGGAGCAACCACCCGCGCGTGTTCATCGACGTCGCCACCGCGGGCGTCGGCAAGTGCCCGTACTGCGGCACCGAGTACCGGCTGAAGGCGGGCGAGAAGGTCGGCTCCTCGCACTGAGCCCTTGCGGCGAGCCGTGAAACGCACGCTCGTCATCGCGCCGCAGTGGATCGGCGACGCCGTCATGGCCGAGCCGCTGCTGGCGGCGCTGGCCGGGCGCGGTGAGCGCCTGGTCGTCGCGGCGCTGCCGTGGGTGGCGCCGGTCTTCGCGGCGATGCCCGAGGTCGCGGAGATCATCGCTCTGCCGTTCGCGCACGGCCGCCTCGACTGGTCGGCGCGGCGCCGTGCCGCCGTCAACTTCCGCGGCCGTTTCGACGCCGCCTACGTGCTGCCCAACTCGATCAAGTCGGCGCTGGTGCCCTGGCTCGCGCGCATCCCTGAGCGCATCGGCTATCGCGGCGAAGGCCGGCCGTGGCTGATCAACCGCGACCTCGCCAATCCCGCTGGCCGGCCGCCGATGGTGGCGTTCTACGGAGCGCTCGCCGGTGCCGATTTCGACGTGCGCAGGGCGCCGCGGCTGCAGCTCGATTCGACGCGGCTGGACGACGCTGTGGCCGCCGTCGGCCTGCAACGCGGCCGCTTCTGGACCTTCGCGCCCGGCGCCGAGTACGGGCCTGCCAAGCGCTGGCCGGCGGCGCACTACGCGGCACTGGCGCGCTCGCTGCACGCCGCCGACGGCGCGCTCGTCGCCTTGCTTGGGTCGAGCAGCGAAGCGGCGCTCTGCGAAGAGATCGCGGCCGCCGCGCCCGGCGCCTGTTGCGTCCTGGCCGGCAAGACCGCGTTGCTCGACGCCATGGCGTTGATCGCCGCCTCGCGCGGCGTGGCCAGCAACGACTCCGGATTGATGCACGTCGCGGCCGCCTTCGGCGTCTCGCAGGTGGCGGTGTTCGGCTCGACCAGCCCGCTGCACACGCCGCCGCTCAACGCGCACGCCCGTGTGCTCTGGCTCAAGGGCGAGCTCGGCCTCGACTGCATGCCGTGCTTCGAGCGGACCTGCCGCTACGGCCACACGCTCTGCCTTACGGGCGTCTCACCCGAGCGTGTCGAGGTGGCATTACTCCAAGCAGCCAGCGCCAGCGGGGCGACAACGTCGCCCACCCCGCCCTCTTGGAGGGAGGGGCTGGGGAGGGAGCGACCCTGACCCGGCACCGCCGGGAAGTCCACGCCTACAGCGTGAACTTCCCGGCGTAGACGATCGGGCCGGTCGGCTTGCCGGTCGGCGAACCGCCGGCCGGCTCGACCGAGACGGCGAGCGTGTCGGCGCCGGCCAGCACCTTTGCCCGCAAGGCGACGGTGCCGCTGCCGCCCGGCAGAAGGCCGAGCGAGCGCGGCGCGCCCTTGACCGGCACGGCCCAGAGCTCGAGCGAGCGGTCGGCGCGGTCGGCCACCGGCACGACCGCGCGTGTGACCAGCGTGGCGCCGTCGCCGCTGATGCTGGCGACGATGGCGCCGCCCTGCATGCCGCTCGCGGCCGCGGTTGTCGGCGCGAGCACGACGACGATCGGCGGCGGCGAGGCGCCGGGGTTGGCCAGCAAGGCAGCGAAGCCGATGGCGGCGAAGCTCGCGAACGCCGTCAGGCCTCGCCACAAGGAGAGGCGCCGCCACGCACCGGTCGTGGCCGACGCCGGCGCGCCTTGACCGCCGCCGATGCGGTCGGAGATGCGCCGCCAGACCTCGCCCGAAGGCTGGACCGGCGACAGCGACGCCGTCAGCGGCAGCAAGCGCTCATTCCAGGCCTGCGCCGCGGCGCGCAACGCCGGGTGCGCCGGCAGCAGCGACTCGAAGCGCCGGCGGGCGGCGCCACGCAAGGTGCCGATCGCGTAATCGGCAGCGAGTGCGTCGGCAAGCTCGAAGCGGCTGTAGTCCATGGTCTTCGGCGGCCGGTGTCAGTCGGCGCTCGTGGTGCCGTCGCGCTGCACGGCACCTTGCAGGCAAGATTTGAGCGTCATCAAGGCGCGCCGCACCCACGACTTCACGGTGCCGAGCGGCTGCCGCAACTGCTCGGCGACCTCGGCATGGCTGAGGCCTTGGAAGAAGGCGAGTGCCACGCTCTGGCGCTGCAACGCGGAGAGCTTGTCCACGCAGGCGGCCAGCGAGCGGGCGTCGGCGGCTCGGCTCAGCAGGTCGAGCGGTCCGGGCGCGCTGTCGGCGATGGTGTCGTACACGTTTTCATCCTCACGGTCGCTGCCGTCGACCGCGGGGCCGACGCTGCGCAATTTCGGTTGCGTCGCCACGCGGCGCAGGCTGTCGATGGCGCGATTCCGGGCGATGCTCGTCAGCCAGGTGAGCGGCTGACTCTGCGCCGCATCGAAGCTGCTCGCCGCCCGCCAGACATTGACATAGACCTCCTGAAGGATGTCTTCGGCCTGCGCCCTGTCCCGGTTGATACGCAACACGACGGCGAACAGATGCGGGCTGGTGCGCTCGTAGAGCGTGGCGAATGCCGCACGATCACCGAGGCTGGACCGCGCCAGCAGGCGCGACAGATCGATGCTGCGTTCCGACCATTCGCTGAGGGTTCTTGCCATGAATGAATGAGCCGGCCTTCCTACAATTCCAGCGCCCGGAAGGTTAACCCAGACACGATGGCCCGTACCAAGCCGCCCGCCCCCACGCCCGTAACGCCCGACGAGATCGAGCACGAGCTCTACGCCGCCATGCAAGGCGGCGATCTCGACCGGCTGATGGCCGTCTGGTCCGACGACGACGAGATCACGTGCGTGCATCCGGGCGGCACGCGGCTGGTCGGTGCAGCGGCCATCCGCGCCGCCTTCGAGGCCATGTTCGCGCAAGGCAGCATTGCGGTCGAGCCGCACAAGGTGCGCCGGCTCGAGTCGCACTCGACGTCGGTGCACAGCGTCGTCGAGCGCATCCGCGTCATGACCGCCGCCGGCGAGCAGTTCGCCTGGGTCGTGGCCACCAACGTCTACCTGAAGTCGGCCCAGGGCTGGCGCCTGGTCGCGCACCACGCCAGCCCGGGCAGCGCGACCGAGATCCACGACATCGCCGAGACTGCATCGACCCTGCACTGAACGCGAACGAATGGACGACTTCCGCTCGCCGCGCTGGCTGCCCGGCGGCCACACGCAGACGATCTGGCCGGCACTCTTCAGCCGCCGCTTCGAAGGCACCGCACCGAGCTTTCGGCGCGAGCGCTGGGTCACGCCCGATGCCGACTTCGTCGATGTCGACTGGCTCGGCACCGACCGCTCTGCGCCGCTGCTGGTGCTCTTCCACGGCCTCGAAGGTTCGTCGGCCAGTCACTACGCGCAGGCCTTCGCGGCCGAGGCGGCGCGGCGCGGCTGGCGCTTCGCCATCCCGCACTTTCGCGGTTGCTCCGGGGAGATCAACATCGCGCCGCGGGCGTACCACTCGGGCGACCACGCGGAGATCGCCTGGATGCTCGGCCGCTTCCGCGCGCTGCACGACGGGCCGATGGTCGCCGTCGGCGCCTCGCTCGGCGGCAACGCCTTGCTGCGTCACGCCGAGGAGGCCGGCCTGACCGCAGCGCACGAGCTGCGCGCGCTCGCGGCGATCTCGGCGCCGCTCGATCTCGCCGCCGGCGCCGACGCCATCGGTCGCGGCTTCGGCCGGCAGGTCTACACCCGCATGTTCATGCGCACGATGACGCGCAAGGCCTTTGTCAAGCTGGCCCAGCATCCCGGCCTCTTCGACGCGGCCCGTATGCGCGCGGCCCGCGACCTGCGCGAGTTCGACGACATCTTCACGGCGCCGCTGCATGGCTTCGCCAGCGCCGACGATTACTACGCGCGCGCCTCGGCCGGGCCGCAGCTGCACCGCATCCGCATGCCGGCGCTGGTGATCAATGCCCGCAACGATCCGTTCTTGCCCGCCCATGCCTTGCCGGGCGCCGGCGAGGTCGGTCCGCACGTCACCTTGTGGCAGCCCGGGCACGGCGGCCACGTCGGCTTCGCGGGCGGCCGCTGGCCGGGCCACATCGGCGCCTTGCCAACAAGGGTGACCGAGTGGCTGGCCGCGCATCTGTAGCGTTGCGTCGCAGAATCACTGGATGGACGCGATCGTCGAAGCAGCGTTGAAGAAGTGGCCCGGCGTGCCGAACTGCTACGGCTGGCTCGCTCTCGACGCCCGCGGCAACTGGTACATGCGCGACGATCGCGTGCAGGCGGTGGGCGCTTTCCCGCAGGTCAAGGGCAGCCGCATCGAGCACGTCAAGCTGCGCGAATTCATCGAGCGCAACTACGCTGCCGACGCGGCCGGTGCATGGTTCTTCCAGAACGGCCCGCAGCGCGTCTACGTCGAGCTGGAGGCGGCGCCGTGGGTCTGGCGCCTGAGCCTCGACGGCAATGGCGCCGTGGCGTTGGCCACGCACACCGGGCTGGCTGCCGTCGCGACCGAGAGCTTCATTGACGAATCGGGCCGGCTGTTCCTCGCCAGCCCGCTCGGTCTCGGCCTGGTGCATACGCTCGACATGGGCATCGCCGCTGACCTCGTCGAGCGTGGCGTCTGGCAACCCACTGAGGCGCGGTTCGACGCGCTCGTGGAGCGCTTCGGCTACCAGCTTCGGCCGGCGGCCCGCTAGTGGGCTACTTGGCCGCGCTCACCATGTAGGTGACGACGGTCCTGATCTCGGCGTCGCTCGCCGTCGTGCCGCCCCTCGGCGGCATCGCACCCTTGCCCTTGATGGCACTGGCGGTCAGCACGTCGATGCCTTGCGCGATGCGCGGCGCCCACGCAGCCTTGTCGCCGAACTTCGGCGCACCGGCGATGCCGGCGGCATGACACACGCTGCAGGCCTGGGTGAAGAGCGCCGGCGTGGCTCCGGCAGCAGCGGGCGCTGCAGCGGTGGCAACGGAAACCGTCGACGCCGTGGCGGCGGCGACCTGCTGAGCCGGTGCCTTGCCGGGCACCGCATCGGGCACGGCGTTCTGGACCTGGCCGTTGGGCCCCGCGCTAGAAGTCGCGACGGGCGTGCCGGCGTTGGCGTCGGCCATCGGCGCCGAGGCGCCGGCCATCGCCGCTGTCGCTGCCGGAGCCGAGGGCTCGGCGAACTTGGCGCCGGCCTTGTTGGTCATGTACACGACGGCTCGGCCGATCTCGAAATCGCTGTAGTCGCCGCCGCCCTGTGGTGCCATCTGGCCCTTGCCGACCAGGGCCGAATGAAGCAGCGCCTCGTAGCCGGTCTTGATGCGCGGAGCCCACGCTTCGGCGTCGCCGAACTTGGGCGAGCCGAGCAGGCCGGCCGTGTGGCAGGCGGTGCACTGGGCGGCGAAGACCTGCTCGCCGGTCTTCATCGACGCCATGTCGTTCGAGTCACGGACCTCGACGATGCCGACCGGGCGGATGCGGGTCGAGACGGCGGCAGCACCGAAGGCGTCGCTGCCGGCGGCCGGTCGCTTGTCGGCGGTCACATACATCACCAGCAGAACAACGCCGAAGA
>JAYTYH010000384.1:0-1613 GCA_043742485.1 Rhizobacter sp. | reverse complement strand
AGTTCGCCGAGTTGCATCGCCAGCATGCTGGCGATGCAACTCGAACACCATCAACCACAGAGATCAACTAACCTCGTAACCCCGGACTTCCTCAGAATGATTGGCACGGCGGAAGGGGGCAGGTCACGATGGACATCGACTTCGGCAGCATGATGGCGCGCGGCATGGCCGGTTTCACTCTCTCACTGGTCCGCCAAGGCCCGAAGGATACGAAGGTCAAGCTGCGCTTCGACAACGTCCACCACCCCGAGCTCGTGGTCGAGTACTACAAGCTGATCTGGGCGGCGGTCGACAAGCAGATGTTCCTTGATACCGCGCTGGACTGACGGCGGCTGGCGCCGCTTTGACTGTGCCGGATCGATCGGTGAAGAACGCCGCATGCGGGATCGGTTCACGACTCCCGGCAACGCACCACGGCGCAGCTCGAGTTGTTGGGCACGCCGAGGTTCATCGGCGGCGACGGCGTCCCCACGGCCCTCGGGCCGCGTCTGGCCGCGCTGGTCGCGCTCGTTGCCCTGGGGCGACGCGCTGGCCGGCCAGGCCGGCTGCAAGGAGAACGAGGGCCGGCTCGCCGAGGCGCTCACCAGCAGCGAACGGCTGGTCGCTGCCCAGCCGACGTCGGAGCATGCCCATCGCCGCCCGAAGCTGCTGCACTATCTCCGTGGCGACCGCGCGGCTGCGCTGGCCGCGTTCGATCGCTGCGAGTAGTCGCTCAAGCACGAGCCCGGCGCCCGGCCGGGAGCGGAGACGTTGGAACTGCTCGCCCAGATCGAACGCGTCGAACTGGCGCCGTGAGCTCTCGGCCGGGCGACGAGCGCTTGCCGCACGCCGTGCTCAGCCGGCTGCTGCGCGCATTGCTGGCCGAACGCAGCGCCGAGGTCGCGCCCGGCGTGCGCCAGGAGTTGGCCAGCCTGCTGCCGGAGCTCGGCGAGTCGAGCCCGCAGGCGCGCCGCGACGACACCCGTTTCGTCAACGCGGTGTCGTCGCTGATCGCCGATGCCGTCGACGCCGGCCTTGACGCCGTGCTGCTCGATGACCTGCAGTTCGCCGACAAGGCCAGCCTCGACCTCGCCCGCTACATCGCTGCCCAAGGTGGGTTGCGCTGTTTCGTCGCCTTTCGCGACGTCGCGCTCGGCCCGGCTGCCTCCGGCTTTCTGGCCACGCTCGCTCAATCCACCCAGCAGCGCACGCTCACGCTGGCTCCGCTCGGCCTCACCGAGGTCCACGCGCTAATCGTCTCGCTGTCGGTCCCGGAGCTCGACGCCGACACCTTCGAGCGCTGCATCACGCAGCTCTCGGCAGGCGCGGTGCGCATCGCGCGCCGGGCCGCGGTAGCCGGCCATGACTTCTCGGCCGCGCTGGCCAGCCACGTGCTGGCCAGCGAACCGCTCGATCTGGTCGACGACTGGAGCGAGCTCGAATCGGCGCAGATCCTGCGCGACGGTGTCTCCGCCCACGACCTGATCCACGAAGCGGTGCTCGCCTCGGTGCCGAAGGCGATTGCCCTCTCGTATCGTGAGTTAGAAGTTCGCAGGCAAAAGCGTTCGATGCTGGCGAGGATGTCGTCATCGGATTTCGACCAGACGAACGGCTTCGGATCTTCGTTGTTGATC
>JAYTYH010000383.1:0-7514 GCA_043742485.1 Rhizobacter sp. | reverse complement strand
GCCTGGCCGAGGCGCTCGAACGCAGCGAAGCCGAACCGGGCGCCGATGCGTTCGCCATCTGGCTGCCGATGCTCGTGCGCGCCGGTGCGTTCGCGAAAGAAGGCGTGGCATGAGCGCCTGGCGCAGCGCCTGGAAGCGCGCTGCCGACGCGCTCGAACGCTGGATCGGCATGAACTTCGTGCTCGCGGCGAGCCGCCTGGGCGTCGCTTCGGTGTTCTTCTATTCCGGCCGCACCAAGGTCGATGGCTGGCTGCACGTGACCGACGGCGCGGTGGCGCTGTTTCGCGACGAGTACCGCCTGCCGATCGTCGATCCGGCGCTCGCGGCCCACGCTGCAGCCTGGTCCGAGCACCTGTTCCCGCTGCTGCTCCTGCTCGGCTTCGCGACGCGGTTCTCGGCGCTCGCCATGCTCGGCATGACGCTGGTCATCGAGGTCTTCGTCTATCCCGACGCGTGGCCCACGCATCTGTCGTGGGCCGCGCCGCTGCTGCTTCTGGCCGCGCGCGGCGGCGGCGCCTGGTCGCTCGACCGCGCGCTGGCCCTGCGCTGATCGATCGTTGATCGTTGATCGTTGATCGCTGTCGACGGCCGGCGCGCCTATGCCGAAGCGAGCGCGAGATCGAAGTGCTCGACCACAGGCGGCACGGCGAAGAACGGCCCGACGATGGTGCGCCATTCGGCAAAGAGCGGCCCCTGGCGGAAGTCGACGGTGTGGTTCTCGAGCGTCCGCCAGCGGATCATCAGCAGATAGCGCTCGGCCGACTCGATGCCCTTGTGCACTTCGTGGCCCACATAGCCGTTGGCGCGCGGCACGACAGTGGAAAGCCCCTTGGCGAGCGCGGCCTCGAACTCGGCGTTCTTGCCCGGTGCGATGCGGATGTCGGCGACTTCGAGAATCATGGTGTCGTCTCCTGTTGCGTGGTGGTCACTGGATGCCGAGGTGGCGCGACAGAGCCGCGTCATCGGCGGCAAGTGTGGCGGAATCGCCGGCCATCACGACCACGCCTTTCTCGAGGATCACCGCGCGGTCGGTGTGCGCCAGCACGGCGCGGGCGTTGCGATCGACGATCAGCGTGGCGATGCCGGTGGCCCGAATGGCGGCGACGGTGCGCCAGATCTCGGCGACGACGAGCGGCGCCAGGCCCTCGGTGGCCTCGTCGAGGATCAGCAGCAGCGGGTTGGTCATGAGCGCGCGGCCGATGGCGAGCATCTGCTGCTCGCCGCCCGAGAGCTGCTGGCCGCCGTGGCCCAGCCGCTCGGCGAGGCGAGGGAAGGTGGCGAGCACGCGGTCGAAGGTCCAGTCGCGGCGGCCGTCGGGGCCGGCGCGTTCGGTCATCACCAGGTTCTCGCGCACCGAGAGGTTGGCGAAGATGCCGCGGCCCTCGGGCACGTAGCCGATGCCGAGCCGCGCCATGCGCTCCGGCGGCGCGCCGGTCACGGCTGTGCCTAGCCAGGCGACGCTTCCCTCGGTGGCGCGAAGGTAGCCCATTGCCACGCGGATCAGCGTCGTCTTGCCCATGCCGTTGCGGCCGAGCAGGCCGAGGGAGGTGCCCGACGCGATGGCGAGCGAGACGCCGCGCAGCACGTGGCTGTCGCCGTAGCGCGCATGAACGTCGGTGAGGGCGAGCAGGGCGGTCATGGCCGGGTCAGTGACCGTCGCCGAGGTAGGCGACCCGAACGGCGCGGTCGTTGCGGATGCGTTCCGGCACGTCGCTGGCGATCACCTGCCCGTTGACCATCACGGTGACCCGATCGGCGACGCGGAACACCGCGTCCATGTCGTGCTCGACGAGCAGGATCGCCTGCGTCGCCTTTAACGCCGTGAGCAGCGCCAGCATGCGGCCGGTTTCCTCGGCGCCCATGCCGGCCAGCGGCTCGTCGAGCAGCAGGGCGCGCGGCGCCGTGGCCAAGCACATCGCGATCTCGAGCTGCCGCTTGCCGCCGTGGCTGAGGGTGCCGGCGATGCGACCGGCCTCGGTGGCGAGGCCGGCCGCTTCGAGGACGCGCTGCGCCGTCGCCAGGCCTGCGATGTCGGCTGCCGCACGTTCCCAGACGCGCCATGGCCGCGGTGCGGCGGCCTGCGCCGCCAGCCGGCAGTTCTCGGCCGCGCTGAACTCCGGGAAGATGGTCGTGCGCTGGTAGCTGCGGCCGAGGCCGGCACGGGCGCGACGAGGCTGCGCCCAGCGCGTCACGTCGTGGCCGCCGAAATGCACCGAGCCGCTATTCGGCGCCAACTCGCCCGAGAGCATGTTGACGAGCGTCGACTTGCCGGCGCCGTTGGTGCCGATGACGGCGTGGATCTCGCCAACGTGCAGGTCGAGCGAGACATCGTCGACGGCGGCGAGCCCGCCGAAGCGGCGGCCGAGGCCGCGGGCCAAGAGCAGCGGAGCGGAGGCGGCCCGGGCCGTGCCTTCAGCCAACGCGGCCTCCGCGCAGCCGCCCGGCAATGGCGCCCAGGCCGATCAGCCCGCGCGGCAGCGCCGCGACGAAGGCGATGATGGTCAGGCCGAGCGACAGCTGCCAGTGCGAGGCGAGCGGGCCGAGCAGGGCCTCGGTCTGGAAGAGCTCTTTCAGCAGCGTGAAGGCCGCCGCGCCGATGACGGCGCCGCGCAGGCTGCCGATGCCGCCGAGGATGAGCATCAGCAGCACTTCGCCCGAGGTGTGCCACGACAGCAGCTCGGGGTTGACGCCGCCGTCTTTCACCGCGAGCAGCAGGCCGGCAAGGCCGGCGATGGCGCCGGCGATCACGAAGGCCGCCAGCTTGTACGGCTGGGTCGAAAAGCCGGCCGCGCGCATGCGCTGCTCGTTGACGCGGATGCCGGCGAGGGCATGGCCGAAGCGCGAGCCGAGCAGCAGCGCGATGAAGGCGTAGACCAGCACCAGCGTGGCCAGCACCGCGTAGTAGAAGTGGCGCTGCTCGCCGAGGTCGAGCAGCGTGGCGCCAGCGAGTTGCAGGGTCGGCTTGACGTAGAGAAAGATGCCGTCGCTGCCGCCGCCGACCTGGGTATCGTGGAACACGAAGTAAGCCATTTGCGCGAAGGCCAGCGTGACCATGATGAAGTAGACGCCGCGCGTGCGCAGGCTGAGTGCACCGACGAAAACGGCATACGCCGCCGCGGCGCCGACGGCCAGCGGCACCAGCAGCCAGAGCGAGGCGCCGCCGTCGCCCGAGGCGAGCACGGTGACGTAGGCGCCGATGCCCAGGAAGGCCGCGTGGCCCAGGCTGACGAGGCCGGTGGCGCCGACAAGCAGCTCGAGGCTGAGCGCGAACACCGCGTAAATGGCGATGCGCACGACGACGTCCTGCGCATAGGGCGACACCCACAGTGGCAGCGCCGCGATCACCAGCGCGCCAGCCGCCGGCACGAGCCAGCCGCCAGCCTCGTGCCGGCCGATGTCGGGCAGCTCGCCGATGTCGGCACGCGCATCGAGTGGGTTCGACGGGAGATCGGCGAGCACGTCAGGCCGCACGCTTCATCAACCCTTCGGGTCGCCAGACCAGCACGATCGCCATCAGCAGGTAGATGCCGACGCCGCTCCATTGCGAGAAGAAGACCTTGCCGAAGGTGTCGACGAAGCCGACCAGCAGCGAGGCGACGAGGGCGCCGCTGATCGAGCCGATGCCGCCGATCACGACCACCACGAAGCAGACGATGAGCACCCCGCCGCCCATGCCTGGGTACACCGACGAGAGCGGCGCCGCGATCATGCCGGCGAGCGCCGCCAGCGCCACGCCGCCGGCGAAGACGATGCGGTAGAGCCGCCGGATGTCGACGCCGAGGCCGCGCACCATGTCGCGGTTGCTGGCGCCGGCGCGGATCATCATGCCGAGTCGCGTGCGGTTCACGACCCAGTACAGGGCCAGCGCCACCACGAGGCAGGCCACCGATGCGAAGACGCGGTACCACGGGTACTCCATCAGCCCGCCGAGAGAGAACCCGCCCGAGAGCCACGGCGGGATCGAAACCCCGTGCACGTCGTTGCCCACCGCGAGGCTTCTCAATTCCTCGAAGACGAGGATGAGCGCATAAGTCATCAGCACCTGCTGGAGGTGGTCGCGCTGGTAGAGGAAGCTGAAGAACGCCCACTCGAGCAGGTAGCCGAACACCGCCGCGAGCGCAACGCCAGCCGCCAGCCGCAGCGCGAACTGGTCACCGAACAGCGGCGAGAGCGCGAACGCGAGGTAGGCGCCCAGCATGTAGAAGCTGCCGTGCGCCAGGTTGATGACGCCCATGATCCCGAAGATCAGCGTCAGGCCGCTGGCGACGAGAAACAGAAGCAGGCCGTACTGGACCGCGTTGAGGCACTGGACGAGGAAGGTGGCGAGGTCCATGGCGCCCCTTCAGAGCGGGAAGCGTGCCGTCAGAGCTTGCAACCCCGCGCCGGATCGGCGAGGGCCTTCACGGCGATGCCACGGAATTCGTTGTTGTTGCCCACGACCTGGCGCAGGAACACGTCCTGCACGGGGTTGCCGGCGGCCGAGATCGTGAACTTGCCGCGCGGGCTGTCGACGACTGTCTTGTGCATCGCGGTGGTGAGCGCATCGCGCCTGGCCGCCGAGAGATCGCCGTTCACCGCCTTCAGGCCGGCGCCGAGGATCTGGCCGGCGTCGTAGCCCTGCACCGCGTACACGTCGGGCTGTGCCTTGTAGGTGAGCGCATAGGCCTTGCGAAAGTTGTTGTTGCGCGGCGTGTCGAGGTTGTCGGCGTAGTGCAGCGTCGTGAACATGCCCTGCGCCGCGGCGCCCTGCGCCTCGAGCGTGCCGTCGGTGAGAAAGCCCGGGCCGTAGAGCGGGATGGTCTTGTTGAGACCGGCCGCAGCGTAGTCCTTGACGAACTTGACGGCGCCGCCGCCGGCGAAGAACGAATACACCGCGTCGGGCTTTTGCGCCGCGATCTCGGTGAGCAGCGCCTGGAACTCGACGCCGGGGAAGGGCAGCGTCAGGTCCTTGATCACCTTGCCGCCACTCTTCTCGAGGCCTTCGGCGAAGCCCTTCACCGATTCGGCGCCGGCGGCGTAGGCCCAGGTCAGCGTCATCGCCCGCTTGACGCCTTTGTGTCCGGCGACCACGCCCATCGCGTAGCCCGGCTGCCAGTTCGAGAACGAGCTGCGCACGATGTTGGCAGCGCAGAGCGGCCCGGTGATCGCGTCGGCGCCGGCGTTCGGGATGATCAGCAACACGTTGTTGTCTTTCGCCGCCTTGGCCATGGCCAGCGCCACGCCCGAATGCACGGTGCCGACGAGCACGTCGACGTTGTCACGCTTGATCAGCTTGTTGACGTTGTCGGGGGCCTTCGACGGATCGGATTCGTCGTCGACCTTGAAGTACTGGATCTCGCGGCCGCCGAGCTTGCCGCCCTGCTCCTGCACATAGAGCTTGAAGCCGTTCTCGATCGCATTGCCGAGGCCGGCGTAGGTGCCGCTGTAGGGGAGCATGAGGCCGACCTTGATCGGGCCGCTCGTGCTGCCCTGGGCGAAGGCGGCCGGAGCGAAGAGGGCGGCGACCAGTGCGGCGGCGAGGGGTGTGAAGGTAAGTCGCATGGTCAGCTCCTGGTCAGTTCGAAGACGGGTTGTCGAGGATGAAGCGGCCGGCTTCGCGGATGAGGCGCTCGGGCTGATCGCGGTGGGGCGAGTGTCCGCATCTGGCCATCACGAGCAAGCGGGTTTTCGGCAGGCGGCGATGGATCGTGCGAATTTGTTCCAGGCTGCCGTATTCGTCATTCTCGCCTTGCACCGCCAGCACCGGGCAGCCGATCGAGGCGACCTCCGCCTCGATGTTCCAGCCCCGAAACGCAGGCGAGAGCCAGGCGTCGTTCCAGCCGCGAAAGGCGGAGTCGGGGTCGTCGTGGTACTTCGAGAGGCCACGGCGCAGGTCGCCGCTGTCGAAGGCCACCTTGGCCGCTTCGATGCTCGCGATCGAGACGTCTTCGACGAATAGATGCGGCGCGACGGCGACGACGCCGGCAACCGGGAAGCGCGAGGCGTGCAGCAGGGCGATCGAGCCGCCATCGCTGTGGCCGAACAGCCAAGGCCGCTCGATGCCAAGGCGCGCGAGCAATGCGGGCAGCACCTCGAAGGCCTGCGCGTGCATGAAGTCTGGCGGCCACGACTCCGCGGGCGGCTTCGGCGTCGAGCGGCCGTAGCCGGTGCGCGAGAACACGACGCCGGCGAGACCGTTCGCCGCGCAGAAGGCGGCCGGGAAGGCCTTCCACATCGCCACCGAGCCGAGGCCTTCGTGCAGGAACACGACCACCGGCAGCGGCGCCGACGCATCGCCGACGCGCTCGACCTCAAGGCGCAGCGGCCGCTCCCGCCACGCGATCTCGACGAACTCGCTCACTTCGGGGCGCGCTCCCGATCCCGCAGCCGGAAGCGCTGGATCTTGCCGGTGGCGGTCTTCGGCAGCTCATCGACAAACTCGATCGAGCGCGGGTATTTGTAGGGCGCAAGACGCTCCTTCACGAAGGCCTTGAGCTCGGCGTCGCTGGTGGCGTGGCCGGGCTTGAGGACCACGAAGGCCTTGGTCTTGGTGAGGCCGTCGGCGTCCTCGACGCCGATTACGGCGCTCTCGAGCACGGCCGCGTGCTCCATCAAGGTGGCCTCGACCTCGAACGGCGAGACGTAGACGCCGCTCACCTTCAGCATGTCGTCGCTGCGACCGGCGTAGGTGTAGTAGCCGTCGGCGCTCTTCGAGTACTTGTCGCCGCTCTTGGTCCAGTGGCCCTGGAAGGTCTCGCGCGTCTTCTCGCGGTTGCCCCAGTACATGAGCGCCGCGCTCGGGCCCGAGATGTAGAGATCGCCGACTTCGCCATCGGCGACCGGCTGGCCATCGTCGCCGCGCAGCTCCAGCGCGTAACCCTCGACCGGCTTGCCGGTGCTGCCGTAACGCACGTCGCCTGGGCGGTTGGAGAGGAACACGTGAAGCATCTCGGTGGAGCCGATGCCGTCGATGATCCGGCAGCCGTAGTGGCGCTCGAAGCGCTGGCCGATCTCGGCCGGCAAGGCCTCGCCGGCGGAAGAGCACATGCGCAGCGCGACAGCACTTCTCGGCGGCAGGTTCGGCGAGGCCAGCATGCCGGCGAAGCCGGTCGGGGCGCCGAAGAAAATGGTCGGTCGCAGGCTTGCGGTCGTCGTGGTCGGCAAGCTGACGCCACCCGTCCAGCGCGCGAACACCGCATCGGGTGTCGGCCGTTCGGCCATTAGCACGGTGGTTGCTCCGGCGGCCAGCGGGAAGCTGAGGGCGTTGCCGAGGCCATAGGCGAAATAGAGCTTGGCTGCGGAGAAGCAGACGTCGTTCTCGGTCACGGCGAGCACGCCCTTGCCGTAGAGCTCGGTCGTCCACCAGGCATTGCCATGGGTGTGCACGGTGCCCTTCGGCTTGCCGGTGGAGCCCGACGAGTACAGCCAGAAAGCCGGGTCGTCGGCCACCGTGGCCGCGGCCGAGGGAGACGGGGCGTGTGCCGTGATCAGCGCCTCGAGGTCGGTGGCGCCCGCCGCCAGCGCGCCCTGCGGCT
>JAYTYH010000382.1:0-2791 GCA_043742485.1 Rhizobacter sp. | reverse complement strand
GCGCTCGACGCCGCCTTCGCGCGCTGGCCGATCGAGGCGGTGGTCCACTTCGCGGCCTTCAAGGCCGTCGGCGACAGCGTCGCCCAGCCGTTGGCGTACTACGCCAACAACGTCGGCGGCCTCGTCACCCTGGCGCAGGCGATGCAGGCGCAGGGGTGCAAGAAGATCGTGTTCAGCTCGAGCGCCACCGTGTACGGCAAGCCGGAGCGCTTGCCGCTCCGCGAGGACTCACCGCTCTCGGCGACCAGCCCTTACGGCGCCACCAAACTCATCGGCGAGGGCCTGCTCGGTGACCTGCGCCGCGCCGATGCCGACTGGCGCCTCGCCCTGCTGCGCTACTTCAATCCCGTCGGCGCCCACGAGAGCGGCACGATCGGCGAGGATCCGCGCGGCACGCCGAACAATCTCATGCCCTACGTGACCCAGGTCGCCGTCGGCAAGCGGCCGAAGCTGCAGATCTTCGGCAACGACTACGACACGCTCGACGGCACCGGCGTGCGCGACTACCTGCATGTTGTCGACCTCGCCGAGGGTCACGTCGCGGCACTGCGCCATTTGCTCGCAGGCGGCGACTCGCTTACCGTCAACCTCGGCACCGGCCGCGGCAGCAGCGTCCTCGAGCTCGTCACCGCGTTCGAGCGCGCCAGCGGCCGCCCGATTCCTTACGAGATCGCGCCACGCCGCGCCGGGGACATCGCCTCCTGCTACGCCGATCCCGCACTTGCCGAGGCGCTGCTCAACTGGCGGGCAACGCGCGATCTTGATGCGATGTGCGCCGACAGCTGGCGCTGGCAGACGATGAACCCGAACGGCTACGGCGCCTGAGCCGGCGCCTTCAAGTCGACCGCCCTAGTACAGCGTCTGCTGGCGAGCGAGGCGCCAGGACTGCGCACCTTCCCTGGCGCTTGCGAGCATCCAGAGCTCACGGAACGGCACGGCGCCAAGCTCGGCCGACTCGCGAATGAGGCCGGAGAACTCGACGCTGGCAAGATAACGAGAGCCGACCTCTTCGACGCCGAGCAGCTCGGCATGCAGGGTGATGACCTCGGTGCGGTTCGGGCCCTCGCCGCGCACGCTCAGCACGGGCAGGAGTTGCTCCAGCATGTCGGGCGTGGTGAGTGTGCCGAGGGCCGGCACGTCGGCGGCGTCCCATGCAGCCTGCAAGTGAATGAAGCGCGATCTTGCCGCCTCGAGCACCTGCTTCGCGTCGAGTCCGACCGGCCATGGCATCGCGGCCCGGCCCACCATGGAAACGCGCGGCGCGGCGCCCCAGGGCGACGGCACCGCGGCCGACTTGCGCAAGGCGGTGCCGACGCGGCCACGCTGATGCTTCCAACCCCAATAGCCGCTGACGAGCACGGCGGTGGCAGCGCCGGCGAGCCAGGCCGAGCCCGACGATCCGGCGCTTTGCCGTGGCGCCAGCAGAGTCCAGAGCGCAGCGAGCACGCCGATCCAGGTCGTCAGGCCGCCGAACGCACCGATCGATCCGGCCGCAGCGGCCGGCGCGCTGCCGAGCAGCAGAGGCAGGCCGAACGCCAGCGAAAGTGACAACCGCGGCGACGGGCCGAGGCGGCGGCGCGGGCCGAAGCGGCGCCGCCCGATCAGCACCGGACCCCCACGTGCAGGGCGACGACGCCGGCACTCAGGTTGTGGACGTCGACGTGGCCGAAGCCGGCTTCTTTCATCATCGCCTTCAGCTCGGCCTGGCCCGGGTGGACGCGGATCGATTCGGCGAGGTAGCGATAGCTGTCGCCGTCGCCTGCGACCCACTGGCCGATCTTCGGCAGCACGTTGAAGGAGTACCAGTCGTAGGCCTTGGTGAGCGGCGCCGCGACCTTCGAGAACTCGAGCACGAGCAGGCGGCCACCGATCTTGAGCACGCGCGCCATCTCGGCGAGCGCCTTGTCCTTGTCCGTCATGTTGCGCAGCCCGAAAGCGACGGCGACGAGATCGAACGACCCGGTCGCGAAGGGCAGCGACTCGGCGTCGCAGAGCAGCGTCGGCAGCACGAGGCCCTCGTCGATGAGGCGGTCGCGGCCCTGCTTCAGCATCGCCTCGTTGATGTCGGTATGCACGACCAGGCCGCCACTGCCGACGCGCGACGCGAAGGCCCGCGCCAGATCGCCGGTGCCGCCGGCGATGTCGAGCACGCGCTGGCCTGGCCGCACGTTGGCGACGGCCACCGCGTAGGCCTTCCAGGCCCGGTGCATGCCGAGCGACATGAGGTCGTTCATGACGTCGTACTTCGACGCCACCGAGTCGAACACATCACGCACGTAGCCGGCCTTGGCGGCTTCATCGACGGTGCTGAAGCCGAAATGCGTGTCGCTCATGTCAGTGGCCGTGGCCGTGGCCGTGGCCGCACGACGATGCGGCCGCACCGCCCATCGGCGCGTCGCGCGAGATGCCCTTCTTGAGCAGGCGTTCCTCGTACTGCTTCCAGAGCTCGCTCTGCTGCGAGCCAAGGTAGTAGAGATAGTCCCACGAGAAGATGCCGGTGTCGTGGCCATCGGAGAAGCGCGGCTGCACGGCGTAGTTGCCGACGGGCTCGAGCGCTGCGAGCTCGACCTCGCGCTTGCCCGTCTGCAGGACCTCCTGACCCGGGCCGTGGCCCTGAACTTCGGCCGAGGGTGAATACACGCGCATGAGCTCGAAGGGAATGCGGAAGGTGATGCCGTCGCCAAACCCGACTTCGAGCACGCGCGAACGCTGATGCACGGTGATCGACGTCGGCTGCGGGGTGTGCGGTGTGAGGCCGGCCATGACAGGGGCGACGCGGAAGCGGATAGTG
>JAYTYH010000381.1:0-1964 GCA_043742485.1 Rhizobacter sp. | reverse complement strand
CTATCGAGCGCCGGCGACACGATGCGCACGCGCGGCAGCAGTGCGGGCTTCGAGGCGAGGCTCATCGTTCGATGATGGCACGCAGGCCGACACGCGGTTCCGGGTGCGGAGCGGCCTGCGATCGGCGGCTCGATGGCCGCCCGGGCTGACAGCCGCCGGCTCGCCGGCAGCGCGCTCGCCGAGGCCTTGCGCGAGAGCCGCGCGGTCACGCTCGCCCGCGTCGCCGATCTCGACGACGCTGCCTGGGAGGTGCCACTCGGGCGCGGCCTGAACCCGATCGCGTGGGAGCTCGGCCACCTTGCCTGGTTCGCCGAGTTCTGGATCCTGCGCGGCCCGCACGCGCTGGGTGCCGACGGCTTCGCCGAGGCCGCGCGCCCGGTGCGAATCGCCGGCCCCGACGCGCTCTACGACTCGGCGCGGCTCGCCCACGCCGACCGCTGGCGCCACGCCTGGCCGGAGCGAGACGCCCTGTTCGCGACGCTGCAGGCCCAGCTCGAGGCCTGCATCGAGGCGATTCCGATCCCGGCCGCCGGCACCGACGACAACGCCGACACCGCCCTCTACTTCCATCGCCTCGCGCTCTTCCACGAAGACATGCACGCCGAGGCGTTCACCTGGATGCGGGCCGCGCTCGGCCTGGCGGCGCCGGCCGGCCTGCGGCTCAGAGCCACGTCCACCCGGCGCTCACTGCAGGTGGCCGCGGCCAGCGTCACCGAGGGCCGCGAACCCGCGGCGCCCGGCTTCTCGTTCGACAACGAGGTGCCGGCTCGAACCGTGCGCCTCGAAGCGTTCGAGATCGATTCGGCGCCGATCGACAACGCCGCGTTCCTCGCCTTCGTCGAGGCCGGCGGCTACGACAAGCCGCGCTTCTGGCCCGGCGCCGCTGCGGCCTGGCGAGCAACGCACGGCGGCAACCATCCGGCCCGCTGGCGCCGCCATCAAGGGCGCTGGCAGGCGCGTTGGTTCGACCGCTGGCAGCCGCTCGCCACCGACCTGCCGGTGATGCACATGAGCGCCTACGAGGCCGAGGCCTGGTGCCGCTGGGCCGGCCGGCGCCTGCCGTCTGCGGCCGAGTGGGCGCACGCGGCACAAACCTGCCCCGGGTTCGAGTGGGGCGGCACCGTCTGGGAGTGGACGGCCGATCCGTTCGCGCCCTACCCCGGCTTCGTGCCCGGCCCGTACCGCGACTACTCGCTGCCGTGGTTCGGCAACCATCGCGAGCTGCGCGGCAGCTCCTTTGCTACTCACGCGCGCGTTCATCACCCGTCGTACCGCAACTTCTTCACTCCCGATCGAACCGACGTGTTCGCAGGCTTTCGCAGCTGCGCCCTCGACTCCTGAATCCGTTCCCGACCGCACCGCTCAGAAAGACCCTGCCTATGACCTCCCGCCGATCGCTCGTCGCCGCCTTCTCGCTCGCTCTGCTCATGGTCGGTGGTGCGCGCGCGCAGACGGCCGGCGTGCTGCGCGTCAGCGCCATCCCCGACGAAGCGCCGACCGAGCTGCAGCGCAAGTTCGAGCCGCTTGGGCGCTACCTGAAGAAGGAGACCGGGATGGAGGTGCAGTTCACACCGGTGACCGACTACGCCGCCGTGGTCGAAGGCCTCGCCACCAACAAGATCGACCTGGCCTGGCTCGGCGGCTTCACCTTCGTGCAGGCGAAGCTGCGCACCAACGGCGGCGCGATGCCGATCGTGCAGCGCGCTGAAGACGCGAAGTTCACCAGCCGCTTCATCGTTCCGATCGACAGCCCCGCCAAGACCCTGGCCGACCTGAAGGGCAAGACCTTCGCCTTCGGCGCGCCCTCCTCCACCTCGGGCAGCCTGATGCCGCGCTACTACCTGCTCAAGGCCGGCATCGACCCAGAGCGCGATTTCAAGTCGGTGGCCTTCTCGGGCGCGCACGACGCCACCGTCGCCTTCGTGGCCTCGGGCCGTGTCGAGGCCGGCGTGCTGAACGCCTCG
>JAYTYH010000380.1:0-2788 GCA_043742485.1 Rhizobacter sp. | reverse complement strand
CCGCACGCGATCTACGACGTCCGCGCCGCCGCCAGCCGCGAGCGCGACGGCGCCATCCCCGGTGCCCGGCCGTGGTCGGTCGACGCCGCCGAGCTGCCTTCGGCGGCAGCGTCGCCCGAGGTCGAGATCGTCGTCTACTGCGATTGCCCGAACGACTACTCGGCCGCCAAGGTGGCCCACCGATTGCGGCAGGCAGGCTTCACGAACGTGCGGCCGCTGCACGGCGGCATCGACGCCTGGATCGCGGCTGGCCTCCCGCTCGAGCGGCCCGATCCGGCCGCCCGGCCGGACGCTGCCGCCAGAAGTACCTGACGTTCAGCGCGGTCGGGCTGTGAGCGAGGTCACGGCCCTGACGTCGGCCCGGGGCCGACGCCGGCCGTGCCAGTCTGCGCTCGCGACGCCTCGCGGCGGACTTCGTGGTCGATGAAGCGGCGCACCGGGACCAGCGCCGCGTCGGGCGTCTCCTCGTGCGGCACGTGACCGGCGCCGGGCAGCGGCACCAGGGTGGCGTTGGGCATCGCCTTCAGGTAGTCCTGCGCGTTTGCGAGCGGAATCATCGCGTCCTGCTCGCCCCAGAGCAGCAACGTCGGCGCGCGGATGCGGCGCAGGATCGGAAGAGGGTCCTCGAGCACCGTCTGCTGCATTCGCTCGAGCATCGCGGCGCGCGCGCCGGGGGCGAGGGCGAGGTCGTGGTAGCGCGTGACGGTCGCGTCGTCGAGCCGCGACGGATCGGCATAGGCGGGTGCCAGGTTCATGCGCAGCAGCGCCTTCGGCAGCGCGTAGCGCATCAGCTTGAGGATTGAAGGTACCTGGGGCGCGCGACCGTACTCGAAGCCGGGGCTGGCGAAGCCGTCGGGCGAGATCAGCACCAGCTTGTCGACGCGATCCGGCATCGCCGCAGCGAACTTCCAGGCAATGCGGCCACCGATCGAATGGCCGACGATGGTCGCGCGGGCGACGCCGAGCCGGTCCATCAGCGCGGCGAGCAGCGCCAGGCTGCGGCCATCGGTGTAGTCGCGGCTCGGGTCGGGCGGGCTGAGGCCGGAGCCCGGCAGGTCGAAGCGGATCACGCGGTGGTCGCCCTGCAGCGCCTTTGCCCACGGCTCCCAGGTGTGCAGGCTGGCGCCGAAGCCGTGGATCAGGACCAGCGCCGGCGCATCGCGCGGGCCGCTGTCGCGGACGTGAAGGACGGTGCCGGCGACCGCTTGCAGGTCGCCGGGCGCAGCGAGGTGGTCGCGCTCGAGCGCGGCGAGCTCGCGGTCGGGCGTCCACAGCCAGGCCGCTGCAGCGACGAGGGCGACGAGCACGACCGCCGCCACCACCCAAAGCACCGACTTCACGCCGAGGGGACCATCGGGGCCTGGCGAGAGAGAGAGGGCGGGTGGCTACGGACCGGCATCGTCGCCACAGTCAGCCTTCGAGGCGCTGGACCTGCAACCGGCCGCGGCCGGTCGCAAGGGTGCGTGCCAGCAGGGCGGCTGCATGGTGCACGGCCGTGATCGTGGGCCCCGGCGTGCCGGTGATGCGCGCCAGCTCGACGACGCTGCCGACCAGCGCGCCGAGCTCGATCGGGCGGCCATGCTCGACGTCCTGCAGCATCGACGTCTTGTGCGCGCCCACCGCCTCGGCGCCGGCGATGCGCTGGTCGATGCCGATCTTGAAGTTGACGCCGAGCGCCCGGGCCACCGCCTCGGCCTCGGCCATCATGGCGGCCGCGAGTGCGCGGCCGTCGGCGTCCCTGCAGATGCCTTCGAGCGTGGCGTGGGTCAGCGCGCTGATCGGGTTGAAGCTGAGATTGCCCCAGAGCTTGAGCCAGATCTCGGCGCGGATGTCCTTCGTGACCGGCGCCTTGAACCCAGCCTGCATGAAGGCCTGCGACAGCGCCTCGATGCGCGGCGTGCGCTCGCCGTCGAGCTCGCCGAGCGTGAAGCGGTTGCCCTCGATGTGGCGGACGACGCCGGGCGCCACCAGCTCGGCGGCCGGGTAGACGATGCTGCCGATCACGCATGCCGGATCGATCGCCTTCGCGAGCACGCCGCCGGGGTCGACGCTCTCGAGCGTCTGGCCGCCACCAGGCCCGGCGAATCGCTGGAAGTACCACCAGGGCACGCCGTTCGTCATGGTGACGAGGAGGGTCGCGGGGCCGACGAGCCCGGTGACCGCGGGCAGCACGTCCACGACCTGGTGTGCCTTCACCGTGAGCAGCACCGCGTCCTGCGGGCCGGCCTCGGCGGCATCGGCCGCAGCACGCACGGCCGGCGCATGCTCCTTGCGGCCGTCAGGCTGCACGAGCGTGAATCCGCCGGCTCGAATCGCGGCGAGATTCCGGTTGCGCGCGATGAACACGACCTCGTGGCCGGCCAGCGAGAGCCTGGCGCCGAGGAGGCCGCCGATGGCGCCGGCGCCGACGACGGCGAACCTCACGTCGGCCGGCCCCTCATCGCCGCGGTCCTGCAGATTGACGGACGGCTGACGCCAGTGGTTTCACGGGCCTGCAACGCTCGGGCGATCACGGCCGTGGCCCTCAGCCGAGGCCGAGCTTCTGGGCCAGGCCGATGCGCTGCAGCTTGCCGGTGGCGCCCTTCGGGATCTCGTCCATGAAGAGGATCTTCTTCGGCACCTTGTAGTCGGCGGCGCGCTCGGCCACGAAGGCCTGCAGCTCGCGGTCGGTGGCGGCGCTGCCAGGGCGCAGCACGACGACGGCGGCGACCTCCTCGCCGAGCTTGGCGTGCGGCATGCCGAAGCACACGACCTGCGCCACGGCGGGATGGTCCATGAGGATCTCGTC
>JAYTYH010000379.1:0-3207 GCA_043742485.1 Rhizobacter sp. | reverse complement strand
AGCCGGGAAATCAGCGAAATGATCGAGCGAAACTCTATCACTGCAGCATTTACTCGTTCGGTGCCGTTGCCGAGACGATCATAGGCCTGTGCCGATAAGCAAGGACGAAGAGACGCGCCGCCGGCGACATCGCGGCAGAGATGCGGCGCAGAATCCGCACAGCATCGTGGTCGTCCCAGTCGTGCAGCACGCTCTTCAGCAAGTAGACATCGGCGTTGCCGGGTACCGAGGCGAAGAAGTCGCCAGCTACGAACGACGCACGCGCTGTCAGACCCCGCTCTGCAAATTTCCGCATGGCGGCGTCGGCGGCGTGGGAAAGGTCGAACACGCGACCGGTCGCCAATGAGTGGCGTGAGAGCAGTTGCACGAGCAACTCGCCTTCGCCGCCGCCGACATCGATGACTCGTGCGTTCGGGCCGAGATCGATGCGCTCCGCGAATGCCGCCGCGATCGGCGCAGTGAGGTCGCGCATCGCGCGGTTGAACAGTCCCGCGGCAGCGACATCGTCCTCCAAGTGCGCGAAGCCTTGGCGACGGCGCTGGCTGGCGCCGGTCCTCACGCTGTCGTCGAGACGACGCCACGCGTCCCACGACGGGCCGGCGCAGAACTCGGCCCAGGCGGCAAGTGAGCCATCAACGTCCGGGAGGAGCAGCCGGCCAGCGCCTACAAGGATCCACGAGCCGCGCCCGTCGTCGGCGACGAGGCCGAGCGTCGCCAGCGCTTCAAGTAAACGCCGTAGCGAGGGCGCATGCGTTTTTGTAGTTGCGGCCAACGCGTCGACCTGCCGCGCGCCTTCTCCAAGCGCCGTCGGCAGGCCGAGTCGGACCGCCGCGCCGATCACCTGTGTCGTCCAACTCGCGTTGACGAGGCCAAGGAGGCGCTCGCGCTCGAGGACAGGAGCTTCAATGGTGGCGCTCATTCGAGACGGATTCCGGACTCGCGAATGACTCGCCCCCAGTGAGCGTATTCAGCGCGCACCAAGGCAGCAAAGGCATCGGGCGAGATCACCCCGGGCTCGGCACCCACGGCCGCGAACCATTCACGCGCTTCGGCAGTGGACTCCACTGCGGCGATTGCGCGATAGAGCCGATCGACGATGGCAGGAGGCGTTGCTGCAGGCGCTGCGACGCCGACCCAGCCGACGAATTCGTAGCCCGGAACCCCCGCTTTGGCCAGCGTGGGCACATCGGGCAGCAACGGCATTCGGGACGCAGATGTGACCGCCAAGGCGCGCAGGCGCCCGCCCTTGACCTGCGGTAGTTGCACGTTGAGCCCTTCGATCGTGAAGTCGATTTGTCCGGCGACAAGCGCCTGCGTCTCTTGGCCGCCGCCTTTGTAAGGAATGTGCAGCACGTCGATGCCGGCAAGCCGCTTGAAAAGCTCGCTGGCAAGATGCGGCGGCGTGCCGTTGCCGGGCGATCCAAAGCTGAGTTGACCCGGCCGCGCCTTCGCGATGCGGATCAGATCGGCAGCGCTTTTCACTGGCGAGTCAGCCGGCACGGCGAGCATCAGCGGACCGATCCCCAGCCGCGTAATCGGCACGAAATCGGCGAGTGCGTCGTAGCCCGTGCGTGCGTACAGATGCGGGTTCATCGCCATCGTCCCCTGATGGATGATGGCGAGGGTGTAGCCGTCGGGCGCGCTCCGGGCGACGTGTTCCATGCCGATGTTGCCGCCGGCCCCCGGACGGTTTTCGACCACTATCGCTTGGCCGAGGGCAGGACCCAGTCGATCCGCGAGCCAGCGCGCGCGGGCATCGATCACGCCGCCAGGACCGCCTGGGACGATGATGCGAAGCGGTTGTGTCGGCCACGGCGCCTCCGCAGCAGCCGCCGTCGCCGTGGCGTGAACGAGTGGCAGTGCGGCGAGGACTCCTGCACCGAGAAGACGACGCACCGCGCCAACGTGTTTCGATATCCTGGTCCGGGTGTCGACAGTCATCGTGCCTCCTGCTGGGGAGCGAACTTGCTCGGCTCAGGGTAATTGTTGTGGTCAAGCCGGCGGACTGGAATACTGGCGTGGTTGAACTCGGTTTCAACCACCGGTTGCAGCTCTTATGGACAAGCTTCGCGCCCTTCGGTATCTCGAGGCAGCCGCACGCGGCCGGAGTCTGTCCGCGGCGGCTCGACATTTCGAAGTCAGCGCCGCTGCGGTTACCAAGCTCGTCGGCGCACTCGAAGACGAGCTTGGCGTTCGCCTCGTCGAGCGCACGCCGAGAGGCTTGCGCCTTACTGTCGCCGGTGCCGACTACTTGGACAGCTGCATTCCGGCCTTGCGCCGACTCGATGACGCCGAGAACGACGTGCGGGCAACCACCACGCGACCGAAGGGTCGGGTCGTCGTCGGTCTACAGCACGTGGTCGCGCGGGGTTGCCTGGCCGAGGCGCTTCCGCGCTTCCACGCTCGCTACCCTGAGGTCGAGTTGGACATACGGGACTTCCAGCTCGTCCCGCAACAGCAGAGCGAAGGCCTCGACGTCATGCTCGTCCTCGGCTGGCCATCGAAGATCGAGAACCTTGTCCATCGCGTCATCGCCTCAAGCCGCTTTCTGGTCGCGGCATCGCCGTCGTACTGGCTGGCGCACGAGATTCCACGTCGGCCATCCGATCTGCAGGCACATGTCTGCCTGCCGATTCGCGCCGTTGCCGGTGACGTCATGCGCCGCTGGGAGTTTCGACGCGGCGAAGAAGTGGATAGCGTCGACGTCTCGGGCTGGTTGACGACCAGCAACGCCCACCGCGATATCGTCGTCGACCTCGCGCTCGCCGGCCACGGCGTCGTTCGCCTGCTCGAGTGGACGAACCTGCCGGACCTGGCCTCAGGGCGGCTTGTCCGAGTCCTCGACGACTGGGAGTCGACCGACGCGATCCCCGTAAACCTGCTCTATTCGCCCAACGCGCGACGCTTGCCCCGCGTGCGCGCCTTCATAGACTTCGCGATCGAAGTGTTCGCTGCCTTCAATCTGCCTTCGCCAGCCGTCCCGGCGGAGCCACCCGCTTAACTTCATCGTCGCTACGCTGCCCACTTCGGTACCACCGGGTGGAAATAATGCTCTTCAACACCCCATGATCGCTGCCAGCGTCTGATCGGCGGTTCGTGGCCGAGCCCGTGACCTGCCCCCTCCCAGCCGTACCGACGTAATGGAAGGGAAGTCCGCTCATCAGGAGAATGACGGACATGAGGAAGAGCAGATTTACCGAAGAGCAG
>JAYTYH010000378.1:0-1777 GCA_043742485.1 Rhizobacter sp. | reverse complement strand
GCTCAGACCGGCGCCGCCGCCGCTATCGGTGCCGGCGATGCTCCAGACAACGGGCCAGGTCACGGTGCCGCACCGAGCAGGAGCGGCTCGCCGCCCACTGGCGTGCTCGGCACCGCGAAGTCCTGGGTGGCGATGATGCCGGCACGGCGGGCCGTCCGACCGGCTTCGATCGCAAGGCGGAAGGCGCGGGCCATCGAAACCGGATCTCGGGCGTGGGCCACGGCAGAGTTCAGCAGGACCGCGTCGTAGCCCATCTCCATCGCCAGCGCGGCATGCGAGGGCGTGCCGATGCCGGCATCGATGATCAGTGTCGCCTCGGGCAGACGCTCGCGAAGGACACGCAACGCATAGGGGTTGAGGAGGCCTTGGCCCGAGCCGATCAGCGCGCCCCACGGCATCAGCCATGGGCAGCCGGCGTCGAGCAGGCGCCGGCAAGTGACGAGGTCGTCGGTGCAGTAGAAGAAGACGGTGAAGCCGTCGCGCACCAGTTGAGCGGCGGCGACCAGGAGCTCGAACGGATCCGGCTGCAGCGTGTGCTCGTCGCCCACCACCTCCAGCTTGATCCACGGCGTGTCGTACAGCTCGCGCGCCATGCAGGCCAGCTGCACCGCCTCGCGGGCGCTGAAGCAGCCGGCGGTGTTGGGGAGGAGGCGGGCGCCGGTCTCGCGCAGCGTCTGCAGGATCATCGCGACGAAGCCGTTGTCGCTGGCCATGGCCAGCGTGCGGTTCAGGCCGACCGTGACGACTTCGGCCCGTGCCGCGACGATGGCATCGTGCAGGACCCGCGGCGACGGATAGCCCGCCGTACCGAGCAGGAAGCGACCGCGCAACACGACGTCGCCGACCTGCTACGGGTCGCAGTCGACGGGATCGGATCCGGCGTTGGAAAATGTCGCCACGGGAATCACCCTCCGGTGATAGGCTGGACCAGCAACACCGCGTCGCCGCGCTGCGAGACGCATGCTTCGCGATCGCCGCGCGCCACGAACACACCGTTGACGGCCGTGGCGGCAGCACTCTGCGCATGCCCGAGCGAAGCGACGAGTGCGGCCAGTGGCGTCCCCTCGGTTAGCTCGGACGGTTGCCCGTGGAGGGTGATCGTCATCGTTCGATCGTCGGTCATGCGATCTCCTCGACAGCAGTTTCTCGAGAGGCAAGGCCGCAGGCCTCCAAGGCGTCCTCGATAAGCGCCGGCGCGACCAGCCAGCCGTGGCGGAAGAGTCCGTTGATGCGCACGCAGCCTGGCGTGATCTCACTGCCGGGCTCGTTTTCCGGCAGCGCCGAACGCAAGTTGCTGTCGAGACGCAAGACCCGCGCTTCAGCCAGCGCTGGCATGACGCTGTGCGCCGCAGCCATGAGCTCGACGGCGCTGCGCAACGAGACCGGCGAGCGGTCCTCGCTTTCGATCTCGCTGGCGCCGACGACGACCACGTCGCCCGGCCGAGGAACAAGGTAGACGCGGTGGCGCGGGTGCATAAGGCGTACGGGACGCATCAGCCCATGCGCTGGCGCATGAAGCCAGACGATCTCGCCGCGCACGCCGCGCACCGGCAACTCCGGCCGGCCACCGACGCCGCGCACGTCGAACACGCAGTCGAAGCGGGACGACGACCCGTCGGCGAGATCGAGCGCGCCCGCGCGCACGCCCTCGAACCGACGGCCCCAATGCCTGCTCACACTGACCTGCCCCCTCCCAGCCGTACCGACGTAATGGAAGGGAAGTCCGCTCATCAGGAGAATGACGGACATGAGGAAGAGCAGATTTACCGAAGAGCAG
>JAYTYH010000377.1:0-8029 GCA_043742485.1 Rhizobacter sp. | reverse complement strand
TTGTTGCACACCTTCTTGGCCGGGCAGCCCATGTTGATGTCGATGATCTGGGCGCCGCGGGCCACGTTATAGGCCGCGGCCTCGGCCATCATGGCGGCGTCGGTGCCGGCGATCTGCACCGCGATCGGCGCCGACTCGCCTTCGTGATCGGCGCGCCGGCTCGTCTTCAGGCTGGCCCAGAGGTCCTTGCGTGAGGTCACCATCTCGCTCACCGCATAGCCGGCGCCGAGCCGCTTGCAGAGCTTGCGAAAGGGGCGGTCGGTGACGCCTGCCATCGGTGCGGCGAACAGCCGGTTCGCCAGCGTGATGTGGCCGATGCGCATAGGAGAAAAGAGGCCGGAGTGCTGAAAAACGAGGCAGGAGTATAGCGGCGCGAAAACGCGAATTCGCCTCGATGAAAGCCCTCATCCGAGTGTCTCGCCACGCGGTCGGATAATGCCCTGCGATGCAAGCCTGGATGAACTGGTTGATGGGAGTGCTGGCCCTGCCGGAGGTCGGCCTGTCGACTGTTTTCTTCATCGCCTTCATCGCCTCGACGCTGGTGCCGATGGTCTCCGAGCCAGCGGTGTTCGGACTCGTCAAGCTCAACCCCGGGATGTTCTGGCCGGCCATCCTGGCCGCCTCGGCCGGCGCCACGCTCGGCGGCGCCTTGACTTGGTGGATGGGCTTCGGCGCCGAGCGCGCCTACGAGCATGTCACTCACAAGCACCCCGACGGGCGGGCGCTGCGCTGGCTGCGAAGGTTCGGCGCCAAGGCCTGCCTGCTGTCATGGCTGCCGGTCGTCGGCGACCCGCTCTGCGCGGTCGCCGGCTGGCTCAAGCTGCCGTTCTGGCCGTGCGTCGCCTACATGGCGATCGGCAAGTTCGGCCGCTACTTCGTGCTCACCGCGGCGGCGTTCTGGCTCTTTCCTGGCCGGTACGCGCCCTGACGATCACTTCACCGATTTCGCCGCCGACTTGCGCGGCGCGCGCTTGGCGGCCACGGTCTTCTTCGCTGCGTGCTTGGCCGCCGGGCGGGCCGCCGTCGTCGCCGGCGCGGCGGCGCGGGCCGTCGATTGCGCGCGGGCAGCGACCTGCGCCGAGAGCGCGTCGATGCGGTCCATCAACGACTGCACGTCCTTCGACGAAGGCACGCCGAGCTTTTGCAACGCCTTGGCGGTGCGCTCCTCGAAGATCGATTCGAGCTTGTCCCACTGCCGACCGGCCTTTGAGCTGACTTCGTCGGCCATGCTCGTCATCCTGCCGCTGACCTCGCCGAACCTCTCCTCGGCAACGCTCTGCGTCTTCTTCTGCAGCGCGGCACCGTCTTTGACCAGAGCCTCGAAGACCTGCTTGCCTCCGGCCTGGGCCTTCGCGAATGCGCCCATGCCGGCGAGCCAGATCTGCTGCGCCGATTCCTTCACCGAGCCGGCGAGAGCGCTGTCGAACAGGCTGTTGCCCGAAGCGTTCTTCTTCTTGTCGGCCATCGCCTTGAGTTTCTTGACCATCGTCGTCCCCTTGATGTGATTGGCCGCGTTCGCAGCGGCAGAGAGCGAATGTAGGCAGCCCCTGTCGGGCGCGCACCCTAATTCGCTAGGGCGCCAGCTCTAGGGCAGGGGCGTCGGTTCGGGTTTGCACCGCGCGTCGTGGCGAGCCCATGCAGAAGAATGCGCCCTTCCATCGCCGGCCAAGACAGGGAGAGACGCATGCGCTATTTCGTCACCGGAGCCACCGGCTTCATCGGCAAGCGGCTGGTCAAGACACTGCTGGCACGGCGCGGTGCCATCGTCCACTTTCTGCTTCGCCCCGAGAGCGAGGCCAAGCTCGTCGACCTGCGCGCCTACTGGGGTTCGGGCGAGGGCTCGAAGGCGCGTGCGATTCCCGTCTACGGCGACCTCACAGCGAAGAAGCTCGGCGTCGCCGCCGACGACATCAAGAAGCTGAAGGGCCACGTCGACCACGTCTATCACCTGGCAGCCGTCTACGACCTGTCGGCCGATGCCGAGTCGCAGATCGCCGTCAACATCGAAGGTACGCGCGCGGTGGTGGAGTTCGCGAAGGCGATCGATGCCGGCCATCTGCACCACGTGAGCTCGATCGCCGCGGCGGGCCTCTACGAAGGCGTGTTCCGCGAAGACATGTTCGACGAGGCCGACGGTCTCGACCATCCGTATTTCATGACCAAGCACGAGAGCGAGAAGATCGTGCGCAAGGAAGCCAAGCTGCCGTGGACGGTCTATCGGCCGGCGCTCGTGGTCGGCGATTCGAAGACCGGCGAGATGGACAAGATCGACGGCCCGTACTACTTCTTCAAGTTGATTCAGCGCATGCGCCAGCTGCTGCCGCCGTGGATGCCGTCGATCGGCCTCGAAGGCGGCCGAATCAACATCGTGCCGGTCGATTTTGTGGTGGCCGCGCTCGACCACATCAGCCACGCGAAGACGGACCTCGACAAGCGCTGCTTCCACCTCGTCGACCCGCTCGGGTACCGCGTCGGCGATGTCCTCGACATCTTCAGCAAGGCCGCCCACGCACCGAAGATGAACCTCTTCGTCAACGCCGCGCTGCTGGGCTTCATCCCGAAGAGCGTCAAGAAGGGGCTGATGGCGCTGGCGCCGGTGCGTCGCGTCAAGGCCGCGGTGCTGAAAGACCTCGGCCTGCCCGAGGACATGATGACCTTCGTCAACTTCCCGACCCGCTACGACTGCCGCGAAGCGCTCGCCGCGCTCAAGGGCTCGGGCATCGCATGCCCGAATCTCGACGCCTACGCGTGGCGCCTCTGGGACTACTGGGAGCGCCACCTCGATCCGGCGCTGAAGATCGACCACTCGCTGCGCGGAACCGTCGGCGGCAAGGTCGTGCTCGTGACTGGCGGCTCGTCGGGCATCGGCCTGGCGGCTGCTGCCAAGTTCGCCGAGGCCGGCGCGATCACGATCATCTGCGCCCGCGACGAAGTCAAGCTCGCCGAAGCCAGGCGAGAGATCCTCGAGAAGGCCGGCAAGGGCGCCATCGTCGAGACGTTCCCGGCCGACATCTCCGACGAAGCGAGCTGCAAGGCGATGGTCGACTGGCTTGTCGGCAAGCATGGCGGCGTCGACTTCCTCGTCAACAACGCGGGCCGCTCGATCCGCCGCGCCATCGAGGCAAGCTACGACCGCTTCCACGACTTCGAGCGCACGATGCAGCTCAACTACTTCGGTTGCCTGCGCGTGACGATGGGCTTTTTGCCCGGCATGGTGGCCAAGAAGAAGGGCCACATCGTCAACATCAGCTCGATCGGCGTGCTGACGAACGCGCCGCGTTTTTCAGCCTATGTCGCGTCGAAGGCGGCGCTCGACGCCTGGACGCGATGCGCGTCGAGCGAGTACGCTGACATGGGCGTCACCTTCACCACCATCAACATGCCGCTCGTGCGTACGCCGATGATCGGCCCGACTAGGCTCTACGACAACGTGCCGGTGCTCTCGCCCGAAGAAGCGGCCAACATGATCGCCGAGGCCTGCGTCGAGAAGCCCGTGCGCATCGCGACCCGGCTCGGCATCACCGGCGAGCTGATGCACGCGCTGGTGCCGCGGGTGGCGCAGATCGTCATGAACTCGACGTTCAGGATGTTTCCCGACAGCTCTGCGGCCAAGGGCGACAAGGCCGTGAAGTACCAGCCTTCGGCGGAAGCAGTGGCGATGGCGCAGATGATGCGCGGCATCCATTTCTAGCCCAGCGCAGCCGGGCCGGGTTCATGGGTGCGGGCGGTAGAGGCGGTTCTCGCGGAGCGGAGAGCGGACGAGCACCGGCGTCGCGACGCCATCGACGAGGCGCTTGACCAACATACCGGGCGCCGCGCCCACGGGCGCCGTGCAGACACCCGTATTGCGCAGCCCGAGCGCGACTTCCAGCTGGTTCTCGGCAGGGTCGCCGAGAGCATGCGTGAAGTCGTCGGCGACGGCGCAGGTGGGTGTGAAACCGTCGGCATAGTCGCCGAAGCCGAGGTTGTTGACGCCCACGAAGTTGATCGCGAAGTAGGTCGTGTTGCAGTTGTCGCGCGGATAGAAGCCATAGGGCTTGCCGCAGGTCTGCTCGCCGACGACGTTGACCGCGACGCCGGCGCCACGCAGGCCGTTGATGATCGCCTCGCTGGCCGAGCAGGTGTCGCCGCTGGTGAGCACGTAGACGCGGCTCAGGCCGAGCGTGGGCAGCGCGGTTCCCGATGCGAGCGAAGGTGAGAAGCCCTGGCTCGTCGCCAGGAAACCGGTCGTCGCTGCGGCCGTCGACTGGTTGAACGGATTGCGGTCGTTGAAGCTCAGCCGCTCGAAGAACTTGCCGGCCGTCTGGGTCGGCCCGGCGACCATGTATGCGAGCTCGGCGGCGATGTCGAGGAAACCGCCGCCGTTGTAGCGGATGTCGAGCACGAGGTCGGTCACGCCGGCCGCCTTCAACGTCGCGATGCCAGCCACGAGCTGAGCCTCCGAGGTCGCGATATGGTCGTTGAAGAGCATGTAGCCGACGTTCGCGTTCGGCGCCGGTAAGGTCTTCACGTTCTGGACCGGCATGCTGGTGATCGCCTGGGCGATGAGCGTCACCGTGCGGTCGGCGCTCGCACCGAGGTCGCGGATCGTCAGCGTGTGCGTCCCGGCGACTGTCGGGAAGAGGCCGGCGTTGATCGGGTCTTTCGCCCCGGTGACGAAGTCGGTGCCATCGACGGCGACCAGCGCCGCCCCACGGGCGATTCCAGCTGTCGCTGCCGGGGTGCCGGCCTGAACGAGTGCGACGACCGCGCTCCGATTCACGGTGCGAGACAGGAAGGCGAGCTCGAACCCGTATCCGAACGACACGCCCGACTGCGCCAGCGCCACCCACGTCGGCGTCGGGTACGTGAAATGGAACCGGTCCTTCGGCTTGCCCGACGCCGTCGTCAGTGGTGTCTTCAACGCCTTGAAGTAGTCGATCGTCGTCGCGTACCCGCCCGCGTCGAGTGTCGCCGCGGGCAGGGCACGGACGTCCTGGTACCAGAGGTAGGTCTCGTCGATCCAGGAGCGCAGGAAGGTCTTCTCGTCGGCCAGCGTGCCTTGCATGTCGCCGTAGGCGCGGCCGGTGAACGGATCGACCGTGCCGCTCGGCCGCGGCGCCGCGCAGACCTGCGACAGCGACGACGACGCCGCGAGGCCGATCGATGTGCCTCCGATGGCGTTGCCGTCGCTGCCGCCTCCACCGCAGCTGGCGAGCAAGACGGAGGAGATCGCGGCAACCGCGCCGGCAACGATTCGCATGAGAGCGCCGGTCTTTACAGCGGCTTGGCGGCGGTCGCCGGCGCACGTGCCGTGACGAGCGCCGGCTCAGCACGGTACTGTTGTGGAAACAGGGTCTTCAGGTTCGCGATCTTCGGCATGTCGAAGCGGGCGATGTAGCCCGACTCCGGGTGGAGCGTGAGGTAGTCCTGGTGATAGGCCTCCGCCGGATAGAACGCGGTGAGCGGCGTCACCTGTGTGACGATCTTCTTCGGATAGACCTTGGCGGCATCGAGCTGGCCGATGTAGCGCTCGACCGTCTGCTTTTGCGCTGCATCGGTGGTGAACACGGCCGAGCGGTATTGCGGGCCGCTGTCCGGATCTTGCCGGTTGAGCTGGGTCGGGTCGTGAGCGACCGAGAAATAGACCTGCAGGAGCGTCGCGTAGCTGACCTTTTTCGGGTCGTAGGTGATCTGCACCGCCTCGGCGTGGCCGGTCGTGCCGGTACTGACCGTCTCGTATCGAGCCGTGTCCTTGTTGCCGCCGGCGTAGCCCGATACCGCCTGGACGACGCCGCCGACGCGCTGGAACACGCCCTGCACGCCCCAGAAACAGCCGCCGGCAAACACCGCGGTTTGCGTGCCGCCGGCATTCGCGGTGTCGTCGAGCGTGACCGCCGGGATCTTCACCGCAGACTCGGCAGCGACGCCAGTGGAGAGGTGAAATGCGGCCGCCGCGACAAGTGCGCAGCCGAGCCATGCGCCCAGTCCGGCAGCGATGCGGCCGAGGGGTCGGGGAGTGCGTCGGGAAAGGGTCTTCATGGTCGGGCCTCGTTGAGGTGTGCACACCGGCCGAATTCGGTGCTTCGCGATTACACCATTATGATTTTGCCGGGCTGGCGGCAGGGAAATGTTCCAGCGTGCCTACGTCGCCGAGGCCAGCTCGGTGGCGCAAGAGGCCGGCTCCGCGCTGCGGCCGCCTGTCACCTTTCGCTGACGCTCTACGACGAGGTCGTGGCCGACGAAGAAGGCGACAGGTTCGAATTCAAGAGCGACCACGAAGGCGCGCTTTCCGTCGACCTGAACCGGATGCTCGTCACGCAGCCGGCCTGGCTACTTGCCGAGCCAGGCACCGTCGCTTTCGAGCGCGGCCTGCAGCTCGGCGGTGTCGAGATCGTGCGGCGACCGGCCGCGCTGCAACGCCAATGCGGCGCCGGTGCCGGCAGCCTGCCCCATCACGAAGCACGGGCCCGAAACACGCGCGGCAGAGTGGCCTTCGTGCGTCATCGAGGCGCAGCGGCCGGCGAGCACGAGGTTGTGGGCGCCGGCCGCTGTCGCCCGCTTCGGCAGCAGCATCCGCCACGGCAGCTGGTTGTAGCCGCGCGACTCGGGGATCGGTGGCCAGCGCCATTCGACGTCGCCGGCGACGTGCAGCTCGAGCGGCCAGCCGTTGACGCCGATGGCGTCGTCGAAGCTGGCGCAGCCGAGCACGTCGTCGCCGCTGAGCGCGACTTCGCCGATGAGCCGGCGCGTCTCGCGGATGCCGAGCTGCGGCGCGATCTCGAGTGCGTAGGCGTCTTCGAAGCCGGGCACTTCGGCGCGCAGGAAGCGCAGGTAATCGACGGCCTGGCGGCGGCCCTCGACCTCGCCGGCGCTGAGCGACTTCGCATCGGTGCCGTCGACGGCCGAGCCGTCGGCGTTCTTCAGCTGGGTGACGTTGACGCGCCATTCGCCGGCGTGCTTTTGCGGCCGCACGATGGCGCCCCGGCGCGGGAAGGCGTACGTGCCCGATGCCACCGCGGCGTCCATGCGCCCGGGGATCGTGCGCCAGGCATCACCGGCCCGTGCCGTGTCGACGTTGCCGACGCGAAACATCAGCGTCGGATAAAGCATGGCGCCGGCCTCGCCCTTGGCCATCGGCACGCCGGCCAGGTGGGCCAGGTCGCCGTCACCCGAGCAGTCGATGAAGACGCGGCCGCGCACCGCGACGCGGCCGGACTTGGTCTCGACCAGCAGCGCGTCTAGCGCGCCGTCGGCGGCCTTGACGACGCCGACCGCGAAAGCGTGGAACAGCAGCCCGGCACCGGCTTCCAGCAGCAGCGCGTCGGCGGCGCACTTGAACGCCGCGGTGTCGTAGGCCTGCGCCCAGATCTTGCCGAAGATGAGGTGCGGCTCGTTGAGGCCGCCGAGAGCCTCCATGCGCACGAGCAGATCGTCGGCAACGCCGTGGACGACGCGGCGGATGCTGCCGTACACATTGGCGTGCAGGCCGCAGAAGTTGGTGACCCCGGCGGCCGTGCCCATGCCGCCGAGAAAACCGTAGCGCTCGACGAGCAGGGTGCGCGCACCGTGCCGCGCCGCTGCGGTCGCCGCTGCGATGCCGGCCGGGCCGCCGCCGAGGACGACGACGTCGTACTCGCCGAAGATCGGCGTCGTGCGGGCCGGTTCGCTGACTACACGCACGGCCCGACGCCGGTCCGCCCCGAGGCGGGCCGCGCCCCCGCGGGGGGCAGCGAGCGTGGTGGCCCCATCAGTCCAGCGAGATTTTGTTGTTCCTGATGATCGGGCGCCAGCGCTCGACGTCGGCGGCGAGCCAGGCGCGCGCTTCGGCGGGCGTGTCGGCGACGACGTCCATGTATTGCAGCTTCAGGCGGTCTCGGATCTCCGGGTCGGCGAGGATGGCGACGAGCTCGTCGTGGAGACGGCGCACGATCGCGTCGGGCGTCTTCGCCGGCACCACGAAGCCCATCCAGGCATCGGCCTGGACGTCCTTGATGCCGGCCTCGGCCAGCGTCGGCAAATCCGGCAGGGCCGGCGAGCGCTTCGCCGT
>JAYTYH010000376.1:0-3489 GCA_043742485.1 Rhizobacter sp. | reverse complement strand
TGAACGAGAACGCCGTCTGGTACTACCCGGAGCCGAGCGAAGCCGCCAAGGAGATCAAGGGCCGCGTCGCGTTCTGGAAGGGCGTGCAGGTGTCCTGATCAGCGTCCTGCCTTGAAGTTGGTGAAGATGCGCGTCTGCACGCGCCGGATCGGCTGCGGCACGGCATCGGGCGGCGTCATGCGCGCCTTGTCGGCGGCGGGCAGGAAGATGGTCTTGTTGTCGGCGACGTCCTTCTTCACGAATTTCAGCGAAGCCGCGTTCGGGTTGGCGTAGAACACCTTGTTCGTCAGCGCCGCGGCCACGTCGGGGCGCAGGATGTAGTTGATGAAGAGGTGGGCGTTGGCGACGTTCCTGGCGTCTTTCGGGATCGCCATCGAGTCGAAGAACAGCGTCGCGCCGCCCTTCGGCACCAGCGCCTCGATGGCGGCCGGTTCCTTCGGGGCGGCCTCGAGGGCGCGGGCGCGGGCGATGTTGATGTCGCCCGAGTAGCCCATCACGGCGCAGAGCGAGCCGCTGGCCAGGTCGTTGATGTAGCCCGAAGACGAGAAGCGCGTCACGTCCGGGCGCACGCTGGCCAGCATCTTCGCGGCGACGTCGTAGTCGGCCGCGTTGGCGCTGTAGGCCGGCTTGCCGACGTAGAGCATCGCCACCGGCAGCACCTCGGAGGCGGAGTCGAGGAAGTTGACGCCGCAGCCCTTCAGCTTGGCTGCGTACTTCGGGTCGAAGATCAGCGACCAGGCGTTGTCGGGCATCGGCAGCGGGTTCGGCGCGGCGGCCAGCGCCGCCTTCACCTTCGGCACGTTGATGCCGACGGTGACGTAGCCCCACAGCCAGTCGACCAGGTACTGGTTGCCTGGATCGACGACGGCGAGCTGCTTGAGCAGCGCCGGGTCGAGGTTCTTCCAGTTGGTGAGCTTCGAGCGGTCGAGCTTTTGCAGCAGGCCGGCCTCGATCTGCGTCTTCGCGAAGTGGGCTCCGGGCACGACGACGTCGTAGCCGGTGTTGCCGGCGACGAGCTTGGCGAGCAGCACTTCGTTGCTGTCGTAGTTGTCGTAGTTGACCTTGATGCCGGTCTCTTTCTCGAAGTTTTTCAGCGTGTCGTCGGCGATGTAGTCCGACCAGTTGTAGACATTGAGCACCTTCGGGTCGGCAGCGAACGTGCTCGATGCGAGGCCGGCGAGGGCGAGGACGAAGGCGAGCGCTGCGACGGCGGGGCGGGAGCGGGAGCAGGAGCAGGAGCAGGAGCAGGAGCAGGAGCGGAGACGGGGCATCTTCACGGCGAGGGTCCTTGTCGGCGCATTCGGCGGCGCGGTATGGTGCGAGGCTCGACATGCTAGCCGCCGCTTCTTCAGCCCGCACCTCGGCCGCCGCGCTCGGCATGGCCCACCGCCGCCGCCTGCGCGAGGTCTTTCGATCGGCCGGCTGGCCCTGCCGCGACGGCATCGAGATCGAGCTTCTCGCCGCCGGCCTGCTCGAGCGCGAGCGCGGCCCGTACGGCCACGAGACGCTGCGCGTCACCGAGCTCGGCATCGCCGCGCTGGCCGAGACGCTCGAGAAGAACCGCGCCCGCCGCGACGCCCACGAGCTGCTGGTCGAGCGCGTCGCCCGCGAGATGACGCGTGCCGGCCGGCTGGCCTGGCGCGGTCTGGCGGTGCGCGCCAAGGTCGAGGCCGGCTGGGCGATGGCGATGCCCGACGTGTTCTCGATCCGGCACACGACCGTCGAGGCCTACGCGGAGCCGATCGTCCACGAGGTCAAGGTGCAGCGCTCCGACCTGCTTGCCGACCTGCGCCGCGCGTGCAAGCGCGAGGCCTACCTGCAGCTCGGCGGCGAATGCTGGTACGTGATCAAGGCGGGCATCGCCGCCATCGACGAGGTGCCGCCCGAGTGCGGCGTGATCGTCGCCGAGCCGAGCCGGCTCGTCGTCGCCCGGCCGGCGCCGCGGCGGCCGGCGACGTTGGGCTTCGGCCTCTGGATGGCGCTGGCGCGGGCAACGCCGGTCGAGGGCTGGCGGCTGGCAGACGCACAGGCCTCGCTCGGTGCCGACGTGCAGGCCGAGTGAGCGGCGACCGCTCCCGCCACGCGCTCTGGGCGGCGCTCGCGCTCATCCTCGTCTGGGGCGCCAACTTCACGGTCCAGAAGGCGATCTTCCAGGCGCTCTCGCCCGGTGGCTTCCTGTTCGTGCGCTACCTGATCATGCCGGTCGCCGCCACCGTGCTGCTCTGCGCCCGCTTCGGCCTGCGTTGGCCGCGGGTCTCGCGCGCCGACGCCTGGGCGCTGCTCCGGCTCGGCCTCGTCGGCCACCTGCTGCACGTCGGCCTGGTCACTTACGGCATCCACTGGTCGACGGCGTTCTCGAGCTCGCTGATCCTGGCCTGCGGGCCCGTCTTCACGCTGCTCATCCTGCATTGGCACGGCCACGAGAAGCTGACGCGCGGCTCGGTCGCCGGCGTCGCCGTGGCCTGCGTCGGCGTGCTCGCCTTCCTCTCCGACAAGCTCTTCGGCGGCCACTGGCAAGCCGGCGCCGGGGACCTCGTGCTGCTGGTCGCAGCGTCGTTCTTTTCCTGGTACACGGTCGCATCGAAGCCGCTGATCGAGCGCCTCGGTGGCGTCACCGTGATGACCTACGCGGTGCTGCTCGGCAGCGCGCCGGTAGTCGCGCTCAGCCTGCCGGCCGGGCTGGCCGTGGCCTGGGCCGACGTGCCGGTGGCGATCTGGCTCGGCACCTTCTACGCCGTCATCGTCTCGGCCTTCCTCGTCTGGCTGGTCTGGGGCTGGGTCAACGGCGTCCGCGGCGTCGCCCGGACCGCGCCGCTGATGTACCTGATGCCTCCGGTGGCCGGTCTCGTCGCCTGGGCGCTGACCGGCGGGCGCTATTCGGCGATGAAGATCGCCGGCGCCGCGATCACCCTCGGCGGCGTCGCCATCGCGCAGTTCACGTCGGCGCCGCGCGACCCGGTGCGCGAGGCGCCCGCGCCGGTCGACTGACCGCCCGCGCCGGTCGATCGGTGCATCATGACGGCTCGATGGAGCCAAGATGAACGCTTTGCGCCTCCCTGTCACCCTGTCGATGGCCTTGGCGGCGTTGCTGGTCGCCGCCTGCTCGAAGGCACCCGAGGCCGACCGAACGGCAGTCGCCCTGCCGCCGGCCATCGCCACGACCGGCCCGGCGATCGCCTCGTCCACACCGGCGCCGACCACGACCGACGCGCATGCCGCCGCCGGCATCGCCTGGACCTACGCGGCCACCGACGCCGAGGTCGACGGCGCCTTCGCCACGGCGAAGAGCCTGGGCAAGCCGGTCTTCGTCTACTGGGGCGCGAAGTGGTGCCCGCCGTGCAACCAGGTCAAGGCGACGCTCTTCAACCGGCAGGACTTCATCGAGCGCACGCGCGCTTTCGTGCCGGTGTATGTTGACGGCGACAGCCCGGGCGCGCAAAAGATCGGCGCCCGCTTTCACGTCAGCGGCTATCCGACCATGGTGCTGTT
>JAYTYH010000375.1:0-6303 GCA_043742485.1 Rhizobacter sp. | reverse complement strand
TTGACCACGGCTCTGAGGTTGCCGCGCGCGCCCGCGCCGTCGTTGACGAACACCGCCGCGACGCGGGCCACGTAGGCCGGGCTCGGATTGCTGGTGACGAGGCGCTGGATCAGCTGCCGGGCGGTGAACGGCGCCACGTTGGCATGGCCCGCAATGGCGTCGAGCGCGAGCGTGAGGCTCCGCACGCCGTCGGTGCCGGCCGCGATGGTGGTGCCGAGAAAGGTCTTGGTGCCGTTCTCGTGCCGGCTCGCGATCTGCACCATCGGCCGGCGCTGGAAGTCGGGCGTCGCGACCGCGGCAGCGCCGGTCAGGCCGGCGAGGTCGAAGTCCCAGCCGGTGAAGACACGCGCCAGGCCGGTGATGTCGTCTTGCGCGTACGTCGGCGTCGTGGCGCCGCCGCTCCGGCTCGGCGTGCCGTCGGGCGCGAGCTCGACGAGGCCGATGGTGAAGAGCTGCATCAGCTCGCGCGCGTAGTTCTCGTCGGGCAGGGCGCCGGAGACGGAACTCGCCTTGGCGCTGCCGCGGTAGGTGAGGAACATGCCCATCGCCGTGCTGGTCGAGATCTGCTGCAGGAGCGTGCGGTGGCTGCCGAAGGCGTTGGCCTCGAGCACGTCGAGGTAGTTCGCCGCCGCGAATGCCTTCCAGCCGCCGCCGACGAGGCCGTCGATGGCGGTTACGAAGATCTCGGAGAGTGCGAGCGTGACGCGCTGGCGCAGCGTGTCGGGCGAGCTCAGCAGCTTCTTCCACGTCACCGCGTCGAAGCCGGTCTCGCTGTTCTTGTACGTGGCGGCGTCGAAGCCGGCAGCGACCAGCGTGCTCCAACGGTCGGGCGAGGCCGGCAACGCGAACTGCTCGTCGAGCCATCCCGCGTAGCCGATGGCCTGCACGCGCGCCATCTGCGTGCGGTCGGCCCCCATCGAGGCCTGGGCGAGGAAGCGCGACGCTTCCATCGCCGTCGGCGCAGGCGGTGTCGGGCCGCCCGTGCCGCCCGTGGCGGGGGCGCTGCCCGACGACGAATCGCCGCCGCCGCCGCAGGCCGCCAGCGACGCCGCCGCCAGGAGGGCGACGCTGGCGGTCGCCGCCGTGGCCACGAGCCTTGCGCCTGCCGCGGCCGCCGCGGTCGTCGCCTCGACGACCTCGTCTCGATTGTCGACCGCCCTCTCCTCGATCGTCGTATCCATCCGCCCACCTCCTGCCGCGCAGTGTCGTCGCAAGGCGAGAGCAGGGCGATGAACCTGATCCGGCCGGGCGGTAAAGGCCGGTAAAGATCAGCCGGCGACGGTCGGGTAGCGGCGCGGGAAATAGAGCCTGAAGGTGGTGCCTTTCGAGGGCGTGGATTCGAGCTCGACGGTGGCATTCAGCAATTCGCACAGGCGCTTGACGATGGCCAGGCCCAGCCCCTCGCCCTGCACTTGCTGCACCGGCCTCGAGTCGTCGGGAGGCGGCGATCCGGCATCGCCCTCGGCCTGTGCCGTCGCCTCGACGATGGCGCTCGCCAGTGGCGCGCCCGGCCCGGCATGCAGGCCCGGCCCGGTGTCTTCGACGCTGAGCATCCAGCGGCCGTCGTCGGCCGCCGGCGCCTCACCCCAGGTGACCGTGACGCCGCCCGAGCGCGTGTACTTGAGGGCGTTGAAGAGCAGGTTCTGGACGATGCGGCGCACCTTGACGCCGTCGCCGTCGACCACCAGCGTGTCGGGCCCGGCCGTTCGCAGATACAGCTTCCTGGCATCGGCAAGCGGGCGGACGTCGTCGCAGAGGTTTCGCAGGATCTCGGCGGTGTCGAAGCGGGTGACGGCGCGGTGCTCGCGGCCGGCCTGCAGGCGCGCCAGCCCGGTGACATCGTCGAGCAGGTGGCGCAGCGCCGTCACGTTGTTGCGCAGCAGCACGAGGAAACTCTGGCGGCGATCGGCCGTCAAGCTGTCGAAGCCCAGCCCCTCGGTGACGTTGGAGACGACGCCGAGGTTGCCGCGCAGATCGTGCGCGGCTTGTTGCCAGAGCTCGGCGCGGGCGTTCTCGAGCATCCGCAGTTCGCCCATGGCGCGCTCGAGGTCGAGCACGGTGCCGGAAGCCTCGACACGTTCGAGCCGAAAGTACTTGGCGGCGCTCTCGCTGGTGGCGCTGCTGATCTGCTCGGCGAGCTTCAGGCGCGCCTCGGTCAGGCCCGGCGCCTCGGGATGCGCGGCCGCAAAACGCTCGAGCTCGGCGACGAGTACGTGATGCATGCAGCCCCATTCGCACGTCACCTCGTGCAGGTCGTAGCCTTGTTGCCAGCGCTGCAGCCCGTGGGCCCCGGCATCGCGGTCTTCTTGCGCCATCGCGGCCGGCATCGCCTCCGGCGAGGCAGCGAGTACGACGGCAAAAAGCTCGAGCCAGCGTGGCAGATGGTCTTCGAGCTGAATCCGCGGCAGGCTGTCGCCGGTGGCCAGACGCGGGTCGGCCGCCACGGCGGCGCGCCAGGCAGCCATGACAGCCGCGATGCGACCACGGAAATGGTCGGCGATCGCCTGCCGGCCCGACGTTGAATATTCGCTCGTCACACCGCCTCCAAAAGTCGACGCCGATTGTGGCGCCGGCGCCCGAAGGCGCCGGCTTCTGTCGACTCGGAGGGCCGCTCTGATTCTTTCCAGGCGATGCGCGAGGCGGGCAGTGCATGTGCCTGTCTGGCGCGCACGAATGAAAAAGCGCCCCGCGGGGCGCTTTTGGAAGCGCTCCGAAAAGCGCTGATGGTCAAGACGAAGAAGCGATCAGCGGCCGTCGTGGTCCGAGTCGCCGGGGATGGCGCGCTTGACGCCGTCGCTGACGCGATTCCAGGCGTCGCGGCTGGCGTTCTTCGCTTTGTCCCAACTCAGCTCCGACTTGCCGCGGACCGTGCTCCAGCCGCGCGACAGATCGGGCTCGGCTTCGTCGAAGGTGCGACCGTCGTGCTTGCCGTACGAGGACACGCCGTAGCCATAGGCCGGGCCGTAGTCGTCGTAGCTCGAGCCGGCCGTCACGTACGACTGCTTCGAGTAGTGGTCGCGCCAGTAGGCGTCCTCCCGGGTCGGGTCGATGCTTTCCGCGACGCCCTTGCCGGCGAGGCCGCCGACGACGGCGCCGATCGCCGCACCGATGACCGTGCCGACCGGGCCGGCGACGGTGCCGGTGGCAGCGCCAGCGGCCATTCCGCCCGCGATGGCGCCGATGCCGGTGCCGATCGGATGGGCACCCGGAGCGCCGCTCAGCGGGTCGCGGTTGGCATCCGTTCCGGTGCGCGTGCTGTCGCGCGTGGTGTCGTTCCTGAAATCGTTGCTCATGAGTGGTCTCCTTGCGTGAGGATGGTTGGACGAAGGGTCAGACGGCGCGGCCGCGGCGGAAGAAATTGACGATGACCAGCAGGATCAGCGCGCCCAGGAACGAGACGCCCATGGCCGGCAGGCTGAATGCGTCCTGGTTGATGGTGGGCACGCCGATGAGCGGCGAAATGAGCCAGCCGCCGAGCATGGCGCCGACGATGCCGACGACGACGTTGAGGATGATCCCCTGCTGTCCATCGGTCTTCATGACAAGGCTGGCGAGCCAGCCGATGACGCCGCCGACGACGAGCCAGATGATGAAGTTCATGGTGAGGTTCCTTATGGCCTTTTGGGCATGGGGAAGGTTGGAGACAGGCTCTTGCGGAGCCCCGTTTGCGGAAGTGATTCAGCGAGGCGAAGGTTAGGAGCGCGCACAGTGGGGCGCCATACCGGCGAATGCCGCCGGAACGGCTCACGCGAGCCGAAAGAGTCGTCGGAAAAACCCTACGAAATGCTCAGGTCACGGGCGCCGGGTTGAACAGCACCAGCGCGTTGTGCAGACCGATGCGCTCGGCGCAGGTGCGCTTGCCGCCGGCCACCTCGAGCAGCTCGCGAAAGAGCGCCCAGCCGACCTCGGCGATGGTCGCCTCGCCGTCGGCGATGGTGCCGGCGTTGACGTCCATCAGGTCGTGCCAGCGCCGCGCCATGCCACTCGTGGTGGCGACCTTCACGACCGGCACTTCGGCCAGCCCGTACGGCGTGCCGCGGCCGGTGGTGAACACATGCACGTTCATGCCGGCCGCCAGCTGCAGCGTGCCGCAGATGAAGTCGCTCGCCGGCGTTGCCGCGTAGACGAGACCGCTCGTCAGGCCCTGGTCACGCAGCCGCTCGCCGGGCCCGAGCACGCCGGAGATCGGCACCGAGCCCGACTTCACGATCGAGCCCATCGCCTTCTCGACGATGTTGGCGAGGCCGCCCTTCTTGTTGCCCGGTGTCGTGTTGGCGCTGCGGTCGGCGCCGCCACGGCCGAGGTAGGCGTCGTACCAGGCCATCTCGCGAATCATCGCTTCAGCCACTTCCGGCGTGGTGGCGCGCGCCGTGAGCTGGTCGATGCCGTCGCGGACTTCGGTGACCTCGGAGAACATGACGGTGGCACCGGCACGCACGAGCAGGTCGGTGCAGAAGCCCACCGCCGGGTTGGCGGTGGCGCCGGAGAAGGCATCGCTGCCGCCGCACTGGACGCCGACGACGAGCGCCGAGGCAGGCACGAACGTGCGCCGGCGCACGTTCAGCCGCTCCAGATGCACGCGCGCCGAAGCCAGCACCGAATCGATCATCGACGCGAAGCCGACATGCTCTTCGGCCTGCAGGCAGACGACGTCGAGCACTTCATCCTCGTTGCCGCCGAGACCACGCTGGTCGCGGATCCCGAAGCTGCCGGGCGGCAGCAAGCGCTCCGGCTGCAGCTTCTCGCAGCCGAGGCTCACGACCATGATCTCGCCGCCGAAGTTCGGGTTGCGGCTGATGTTGCGCAGCGTCCGGATCGGGATCACGGCATCGGGCGCGTCGATGGCGACGCCGCAGCCGTAGCTGTGCTCGAGGCCGACGACATCGTCGACGTTCGGGTACATCGGCAGCAGCTCGGCCTTGATGCGCGCCACCGCGAACGCGACGACGCCGGCGACGCACTGCACGGTGGTGGTGATGGCGAGGATGTTGCGCGTGCCGACGGTGCCGTCGGCGTTTCGAAAGCCCATGAAGCCGTGGCCTTCGAGCGGCACCAGCGGCGACCGCGGCGCGGTCGCGATCGGCAGGCCGTCGAGCGGCATCGCGCCGGGCATGACGAGCAGCCGCTCGTGAACCCAGCGGCCAGCCTCGATGGCCTTCGCAGCGCGACCGATGACGACGCCGTAACGCAGCACCGCCATGCCTTCTGCGATGGCCGCGAGCGCCACCTTGTGACCCTGCGGCACGCGCTCCTTCAGCACCAGCCCCGAAGCGAGCACGGCGCCGGCATCGAGCCCGCCCTCGTTGGCGACGATGGCGACGTTGTCGCGCTCGTCCATGCGGATGGTGTGCGGAGGCCGCATGTTCGCGTTTTCGGTAGTGGCGCGGTGGCCCGGCATGTACGAAAGTCTATGCCTGCCCCTCGGGGCCGGCAGACTCCAGGAGCAGCGATGACCCTTTGCCGACGCACCTTCGCCGCCGCCGCTGTGGCCGCCGCCGCTCTTCCCGCCTGGGCCCAGGACAAGTGGCCCTCGAAGCCGATCACCTACATCGTGCCGTTCCCGGCCGGCGGCACCACCGACATCCTGGCCCGCCTGATCTCGCAGAAGCTCGGCGCCGTGCTCGCCACCACGATCGTCGTCGAAAACAAGGGCGGCGCCGGTGGCAGCGTCGGCTCGGAGATGGCGTCGCGAGCCGCACCCGACGGCACCACGATCCTCGGCGGCACCATCAGCTCGCACGCCATCAACGTCAGCCTCCACCCGAAGATCGGCTACGACCCGGTAAAGAGCTTCGAGCCGATCACCCTCATCGGCACCAACCCGACCGTGCTCGTCGTCAACCAGGCCAGCCCCTACAAGACGCTGGCCGACGTGATCGTCGCCGGCAAGGCGAAGAAGCCGCTGACCTCGGCCTCGGCCGGCAGCGGCACCTCGCAGCACCTTTCGCTCGAGTTGCTGAAGTCGAAGGCCGGCATCGACATCACCCACATCCCGTACAAGGGCTCGGGCCCGGCCATTCAAGACGTGATGGCCGGCCAGGTCGACATGATGTTCGACACCACCGTCGTCGCCGGCCCGCACATCGAGAGCGGCAAGTTGCGCGCGCTCGCGGTGACCTCTGCCAAGCGGTTGCCGAACATGCCCAACGCTCCGACCGTGGCCGAGACGGTGCCCGGATACGAGGTGATCTCGTGGCAGGGCATCTTCGCGCCGGCCGGCACGCCGAAGGCCATCGTCGATCGCCTGCATACCGAGATCGGCAAGATCCTGCGCGAGCCCGACATGCAGGAGCGCCTCGGCAA
>JAYTYH010000374.1:0-9253 GCA_043742485.1 Rhizobacter sp. | reverse complement strand
CGAGGTCGTGCTCGGCTCGACGGCGCAGAGCCGTCTCATCGCCAAGCCGCTGCTGCTCGGCGTGCTGCACGGCGGCGGCCTCATCTTCGCGAGCGAGAGCGACCCGAACGCCAAGCTCATCAAGTACTGGATCAGCCACCCGTCGCCGCTCGGCCAGGACGAATTCAGCACCTCCACCTACGCCATGTTCACGCCACCCGATCCGGTCGCGGGCACGTGCAACACGCAATGAGGAAGGCCATGGCTGCCGAAGCGCCGAAGCGGATGGAGCGGGTCGCGAACCTGGGCCTCGGCCTGCTCGGCTGGCTGGCCGCGATCGCGCTCGTGGCGGCGCTGTTCGGCGTCCCCGCCGCCGCCGCCGCCGCCGCCGAGGCCGGCGAGCGGCTGACGATCACCGATCCGTTCATCGAGCTGCGCACCGGCCCCGGCCGCGGCTTCCCGGTCTTCTTCGTGGCGCCGCGCGACCAGACGATCGCGATCGAGCTGCGCCACACCGACTGGTTCAAGGTCCGTACCGAGAACGGCAAGGTCGGCTGGGTCGAGCGCCGGCAGCTCGAATCGACGCTTACTGCGGGCGGCGCGAAGAAGAGCTTTCGCGACGTGCTGCTCGACGACTACCTGAGCCGCCGCGTCCAGCTCGGCGCCGCCTACGGCCGCTTCAAGTCGGAGCCGATGCTCAAGCTGTGGACGAGCTACCGGCTCTCGGAGACGCTCAGCCTCGAAGGCACCATCGGCCAGGTCCAGGGCGTCTTCTCCGGCACCGACTTCTGGCACCTCAACCTGCTCGCCGAGCCGTGGTCGGACCGGCGCTTCTCGCCGTTCTTCGGCGTCGGCGTGGGCAAGTTCACCAACTTCCCGAACCCGAGCCTGATCGGCGCCACCACCACCGACGCCAAGCTCGCCAACGCCAGCCTCGGCGCCCGCTTCTACGTCAGCGAGCGCTTCGTTCTGCGTGCCGACTACACGCTCTACACGGCCTTCGTGAGCGACGCGCGCAGCACCGAATACCACGCCTTCACCGCCGGCCTCTCCTTCTTCTTCTGACGCACACCATGACCACAAGAACATTGCGCGCCGCTCTCGTCTCCGCGTTCGTCGCTGGCCTGTTCGGCGCCGCCGCTTCCGGCGCGCTCGCCGCCGACCCGCCGGCCGCCGGCTCGAACACGAGCTCGAACACGGACAACCAGGTGGTCGTGCCCGAGGTCGACCGGCGCGACGTCAAGGTGCCGCGGTTTCCTTCCAACGACTTCGAGATCGGCCTGTTCGGCGGCACCTACTCGACCCAGAACTTCGGCGCCCACGCCGTCGGCGGCGTCCGCGCCGGCTATCACATCACCGAAGACTTCTTCGTCGAGGGCGTGTACGCGATCAGCAAGGTCGACGACGCGCTGTTTCGGCAGATCCTGCCCGGTGGCATCTTCCCGCAGCAAACGCCCAGGCTCGCCTACTACAACCTCTCGTTCGGCTACAACGTCCTGCCCGGCGAGGTCTTCCTCGGCCACAAGCTGGCGCGGCCCTCGGCGCTGTACCTGATCGCCGGCGTCGGCAGCACCAAGGTCGACACGCAGCGCCGGCCGACGGTCAACTTCGGCTTCGGCTACCGCGTCTTCCTGGCCGACTGGGCGGCGCTGCAGGTCGACATGCGCGACCACGTCTTCTCGCTCGATCTGCTCGGCAAGCGCACCAGCACGCAGAACCTCGAGCTGACCGGCGGCCTCTCGTTCTTCTTCTGAGGATGAGCGCCATCGCCCTCCGCCCCGGGTCGCTGCTGCGCCGCTTCGCCGCCCTGTCGGCGCTCGTCGCCGGCGCCGCCATGGCCGCCATCGCGCCATCGTCGACGGCGCCCGACTTCACGCTGCACACCATGAACGGCCCGAACATGCGCCTGCAGGAGCAGCGCGGCAAGGTCGTGATGATCAACTTCTGGGCGACCTGGTGCGGCCCGTGCCGACAGGAGATGCCGCACCTGAGCCGCCTTTACGACAAGTACCGCGCCTCCGGCTTCGTGCTGATGGGCATCAATGTCGACGACGACACCCGCAACGCCGCCACCGTGGCCGCCAAGCTCGGCGTCGGCTTCCCGGTACTGCTCGACACCGACAAGCAGGTCAGCCGCCTCTACGACCTGAGCACGATGCCGTCGACGGTGCTGATCGACCGCGACGGCAAGGTCCGCTTCGTCCATCGCGGCTACCTGTCGGGCTACGAGGACGTCTACGACAAGCAGATCCGGGAGCTCCTCAAATGATGACGCCGCTTCGCTTCACCGGCCCGGTCGCGGCGCTCACGTTCGCCCTGCTCGGCGGCTGCGCGTTCAAGCCGATCGAGCCCTGGGTCAAGCCCTACGAGCGCGAGCGGCTGGCCGATCCGATCATGAAGTTCTCGCGCGACGGCCTCTCCGAAAAGCACATCGAGCATGTGCGCGACGTGCGCGAAGGCGCCCGCGGTGCCACCGGCGTGCAGGGAGGCGGCTGTGGCTGCAACTGAGCGCATGCGCCGCCACCGGGCCGCCTGTCATCCTGAGCGCAGCGAAGGATCGCGTCGCCACGCTCTGCTGGGCCGCCAGCTCGCCGGTCTGCTCGGCTCCCTGCTCGGCTCTCTGCTCTCGACAACGGCCGCCCGTTCCGCCGACCTGCCCGAAGACCGCGCCGAGGCTCTGATCCATTCCTACAGCGGCGGCGGCGTCAACGCCTACGGGCCGGCGCTGCTCGTCCGCAAGAACGTCGCTGACCGCTTCTCGCTGACCGGGACGTACTACCTCGACGCGGTGAGCAACGCCTCGATCGACGTCGTCACCACGGCAAGCAAATACCACGAGGTGCGCAACGAGTTCGGCCTCTCCGCCGACTACGTCTACCGCGACTCGCAGATCACGGTCGGCGCCACCACCAGCCGCGAGCCCGACTACACGGCCAATGCCGGCAGCGTCGATGTAACGCAGGAGGTCTTCGGCGGCATGACGACGGTGAGCCTGGGTTTCACGCGCGGCTCCGACAAGGTCGGCAAGCACCTGTCGCCCGAGTTCTCCGATACCGCCACGCACTGGCAGTACCGGCTCGGCGTGACGCAGATCCTGACGCCGCGCTGGATCATGAGCGCCAACGTGGAGGCGCTCTCCGACGACGGCTACCTCGGCAGCCCGTACCGCTCGGCGCGCGTCTTCGGCGCCTTCGTCCCGGAGCGCAACCCGCGCACCCGCTCGGCGCGCGCCGTCAAGCTGCGCGTCATCGGCGACCTCGGCTCGCGCGACGCGATGCACGCCGACTACCGCTATTTCACCGACACCTGGGACATCAAGGCGCACACCGCGGAGATCGGCTACAGCCGCTACTTCGGCGATCCGTGGCTGGCCGACACCTTCCTGCGCTACTACACGCAGAAGCACGCGCTCTTTTACAGCGACAACGCGCAGGCCGAGACGGTCTACGTCTCGCGCAACCGCCAGCTCGGCAGCTTCAGCAGCATCGGCCTCGGCGCCAAGCTGGCCTACACGCTGAAGAAGGTGCCGGGCAAATACGACGTCAAGCTCAACGGCTCCTACGAGTACGTGCGCTTCAGCTACAGCGACTTCACCGACATCCGCACCGGCGGCAACTACGCGTTCAACGCGAGCGTGCTGCAGCTGTTCGTGTCGGCCACCTACTGACGGGCCAGCGCATGTCGAAGCCATTCTTGTCGTTCGCCCTCGGCGGGCTGCTCGCAGCGGCGGTCGCGACCACGGCGTGGGCCGCCGACGCCGCCGTGTCGGCACCGGCCACAGCTGCCGCACCGGCCGCCGCTGCCGCGAGCATGCCTGCCACCGCCGCGAGTGCGCCCGCGGTCGCCGCCAGCACCCCCGAAGCGGCGACGCTCGACGGTCGCATCCAGGATGTCAAGAGCGACGTCATCAAGATCAACCGCGACCTGCTCGTGCTCGAGGAGGAGCTGCTGTTCCCGGCCAACACGCAGGTGGCGCTGTTCGTCTCGATGGACGTGGGCAAGCTGTTCGAGCTCGATTCGGTCCAGGTCAAGCTCGACGACAAGGTGGTGGCGAGCTATCTCTATACGCCGGCCGAGGTGCAGGCGCTGCACCGCGGCGGCGTCCAGCGCGTCTTCCTCGGCAACCTGCGCACGGGCGCCCACGAGATGGTGGCGTTCTTCACCGGCAAGGGCCCGCACGACCGCGACTACAAGCGCGGTGCCACGGTGAAGTTCGAGAAGAGCACCGACCCGAAGTACATCGAGCTGCGGATCACCGACTCGACCGGGAAGCTGCAGCCGGAGTTCGACGTCAAGGTCTGGCAGTGAGGTGACGGCCGTGAGGTGCAGCGTGCGTGCCGATCTCCTGCTGCGGCGAGCCGTGGCCGCGGCGTGCTGCGCCTGCGCGATCGGCGCCGCGGCGGCCGATGCGCCGGCCGTGCCGACACCAGCGACACCAGCGACGCACGAGATCCGCGATCCGCACTACGGCGACACGCTGTTCCACTTCTTCCAGGATCACTACTTCACGTCGATCACGTCGCTCATGGTCTCGCAGCGCTTCGAGCGCGTCGAGCGCCACGCCGACGAGGCCGAGGTGCTGCGCGGCGGCATGCTGCTCTCGTACGGCATGCCGCGCGAGGCGGGCGAGATCTTCGCGCAGCTGATCGAGCGCGGCGCCGCGCCGCCGGTGCGTGACCGGGCCTGGTTCTTCCTCGCCAAGATCCGCTACCAGCGCGGCTATCTCGAGGAGGCCGAGCAGGCCTTCGCGCGCATCGGGCAACCGCTGCCGCCGGCCCTGGAAGACGAGCGGCTGCTGCTCGGCGCCAACCTGCTGATGGCGCGCGCCGACTATGCCGGTGCCGCTGCCGCGCTCGCCGCTGCCGGCGAGAAGACGCCGGGCCGCCGCTATGTGCGCTTCAACCTCGGCATCGCCCTGATCCGGGCCGGCGATCCGACCCGCGGCATCCCCATCCTCGACGAGCTCGGCCGCGCCGGCGCCGAGAACGAGGAGTTCAGGAGCCTGCGCGACCGCGCCAACGTCGCTCTCGGCTTCGCGGCGCTGGCCGACAACCACCCGCAGGCGGCGCGCACCTTCCTCGAGCGCGTGCGCCTCAACGGGCTGCAATCGAACAAGGCGCTGCTCGGCTTCGGCTGGGCCGCGACCTCGCTGAAGGATCCGAAGCTGGCGCTGGTGCCGTGGCTCGAGCTCGCGCAGCGCGGCCTCGGCGATTCGGCGGCGCTCGAGTCGCAGATCGCCGTGCCCTACGCCTACGCCGAGCTCGGTGCCTACAACCAGTCGCTGGCCCGCTACAACGTCGCGATCGCCGCCTTCGAACGCGAGAACACGGCGCTCGACGAGTCGATCGCCGCTATCCGCTCCGGCCGCCTGGTCGATGCGCTGCTCGACAAGAACCCGGGCGACGAGATGGGCTGGTTCTTCGCCATCCGTGACCTGCCGGCGCTGCCGCATCCGTCGCACCTGTCGCAGGTGCTGGCGCAGCACGCGTTCCAGGAGGCGTTCAAGAACTACCGCGACCTGCGCTTTCTCGCCGGCAATCTCGACGAGTGGCACGACAAGCTCGGCGTCTTCGACGACATGCTGTCGACGCGTCGCAAGGCCTTCGCCGAGCGCCTGCCCGAGGTGCGCCAGCGCGCCGGCGAGATCGGCTTCGAGGCGCTGCAGAAGCGACGCGACGCGGCCGTGGCCGAGACCACCGGCGGCGAGAGTGCGGCCGACGGCGTCGCCTTCGCCGATGCCAGGCAGCACGGGCTGCTGGCGCGCGCGGCCAGCGTGCGCGAGGCGCTGAAGGCGGGCGGCGACGAGGCCGTGCTGGCGCCGCTGCGCGAGCGCGTGCGCCTGGCCGCGGGCGTGCTCGGCTGGCAGCTCGCGCAGGACTTTCCGGCGCGGCTGTGGGAGGCAAAGAAAGAGCTCGTCAACGTCGACGTGCAGTTGGCCGACGCACGCCAGCGCGACGCCGCGCTCGCCGAGGCGCAGCGCGAGGAGCCAGCCCGGATCGAGCGCTTCGCGACCCGCATCGCGGCCATCGACCCGTTGCTGCAGCGGATGATTCCCAGGGTTGCTGCGCTGAGTCGCGAGCAGCAGGACGTCGTCCAGGACATCGCCGTCGCCGAGCTCGTCCAGCAGAAGGAGCGCCTCGCCGCCTACGCGACGCAGGCCCGCTTCGCCGCCGCGCAGCTCTACGACCGCGCCAACGCCGGCGTCGCCGTCAACACCAACACCAGGGCGGGCATCGATGCCGACGGCCGCAACCTAAGAGATGCAGCCGATGCGCCGCGGCCCTGAGCGCGCCGCGCTGCTCGTCGTCGCCAGCGCCTGCCTGCTGGCCGGCTGCAGCTTCTTCGGCCGCCGCGGCACGCCCGACAACGAGCCGACGCTGCGCGTCCTCGCCGGCCGCACGGTTGCGGTCGAGAAAGACACCGTGCTCGCGGCCGCCAGCGAAGAGCAGGCGATCGAGGCCTACACGAAGTTTCTGGCCATCACGGCGCAGGCGCCGAAGGCGCCGCAACGGGCCGAGGCGATGCGCCGGATCGGCGACCTCGAGATGGAGCGCGCCGAGATCCGGAGCGCTGCCGACCCGGCCGCCAGCGCGCCCGACTACCGGGCCGCCGTCGGCCGCTACCAGGAGTTCCTGAAGACCTACCCGAAGGACCCGGCCAACGACCGCGTGCTCTACCAGCTCGGCCGCGCCTACGAGCAGGGTGGCGATCTCGACGCCGCCCTGAAGACGCTCGACCGCCTGGTCGCCGACTACCCGGCCACGGCCCACCGCGACGAAGCGCAGTTCCGGCGTGGCGAGCTGCTCTTCACGGCGCGCGACTATGCCGGCGCCGAGAAGGCCTACGCGACGGTGCTCGTCGCGGGCGAGTCGAATCCGTTCCACGACCGCGCCCTCTACATGCAGGGCTGGTCGATGTTCAAGCAGGGCCGGCTCGACGACGGCCTCAAGTCGTTCTTCGGCGTCCTCGATCTCAAGGTCGGCGGCCGCGAAGGCGAGGGCGGCATCGACACGCTGAAGGGCCTGAGCCGCGCCGACCGCGAGCTCGTCGAGGACACCTTCCGCGTCGCCAGCATCAGCCTCGCCAACCTGCAGGGGGCGGAGTCGATCCCGGCCTACGTCGATTCCCCGCTGCGGCGCGGCTACGAGTTCCGCGTCTACGAGCAGCTCGGCGAGCTCTACATCCGCCAGGACCGCACGAAGGACGCCGCCGACACCTTCGGCCTGTTCGCGCGCAGGAACCCGCTGCACGCGCAGGCGCCGCAGCTGCAGGCGCGGGTGATCGACATCTACGAGCACGGCGGCTTCGCCAACCTCGCCCTCGAGGCCAAGAAGGACTACGTCGCCGCCTACGGCGCCGGCGGCGAGTTCAAGAGCGCCAACCCGGCCGGCTGGCAGCGCGCGCAGCCGCTCGTCAAGACCCACCTCGCCGAGCTGGCGCGCCACCATCACGCCGCCGCGCAGAAGAGCCGCGCCAGCGCCGACTACCAGGAGGCGGTCAAGTGGTACCGCGCTTTCCTGGCGTCTTTCCCGAACGACGCCGACGCGGCGCAGAGCAACTTCCTGCTCGCCGAGCTGCTCTTCGAGGACGGCCGCTTCGCCGAGGCCAGCCGCGAATACGAGAGGGCGTCGTACGGCTACCCGACGCATGCGAAGAGCGCCGATGCGGGCTATGCCGCGCTGCTCGCCTACGCGCAGCAGCAGAAGAAGGCGACACCGGCCGAGTTGCCGGCACTGCAGCGCACGAGCGTCGACAGCGCCTTGCGTTTCTCGGCCGCCTACGCCGCCGACCCACGCGCCGGTCCGGTGCTCGCCGACGCCGCCGACCGCCTCTACGGGCTGCGCGACGCGCAGGCCGCGACGGTCGCCCGGCGTGTCCTCGAACTGCAGCCGCCGGCCGGCGACGCGCAGCGCCGCGTCGCCTGGACGGTGCTCGCGCACACCGCGTTCGAGAGCACCGACTTCGCGGCGGCCGAGACCGACTACGCCGAGGTGCTGCGTCTCGTGCCCGAGAAAGACGCGGCCCGCGGCGATCTCGTCGAGCGCCAGGCCGCGGCGATCTACAAGCAGGGCGAGAAGGCGCGGGCCGCGGGCCAGGAGCGCGAGGCCGTCGGCCACTTCGTGCGCGTCGGCACGGTGGCACCGCAGTCGGGCGTGCGTGCGAACGCGCAGTACGACGCCGCCGCCAGCCTGATCGCGCTGAAGGACTGGGATGCCGCGGCCCGCACCCTCGAGGACTTCCGCCAGCGCTATCCGAACCATCCGCTGCAGGGCGAGGTCGGCGGCAAGCTGGCGCTGGCCTATATCGAGAAGGGTCAGTGGAGCGGCGCCGCCGCCGAGTTCGAACGCGTCGCCGCGACCCACAAGGACCCGACGGTCGCCAACGACGCGCTCTGGCAGGCGGCAGAGTTCCACGAAAAGGCGGGCGCCCGTGCGGCTGCGGCGAAGGACTACGAGCGCTGGTTGGCACGGATGCCGCAGCCGCTGGCGCCTGCCGTCGAGGCGCGATTCCGGCTGGCCCGGATCGCGAAGCAGGACGGCAACGCGACACGCGAGTTCGCACTCCAGAAAGACATCTTCCAGGCCGACCAGAACGGCGGCGCCGCGCGCACCGACCGGACCCGCTTCCTCGGCGCCACGGCTGCGCTCGCGCTCGCCGAGCCGGTGGCCGAGGCCTACCGCAAGGTCGCGCTCACCGAGCCGCTGAAGCGCCAGCTCGCGCTCAAGAAGGCGCGCATGGAAGAAGCGCTCAAGGCCTACGCCGTCGCCTCCGACTACGGCGTCGCCGACGTGACCACCGCGGCGACCTACCGCACGGCGGTCGTGTACCGCGACTTCGGCAAGGCGCTGATGGTGTCGGAGCGGCCGAAGAAGCTCAGCAAGGTCGAGCTCGAACAGTACAACGTGCTGCTCGAGGAACAGGCCTTCCCGTTCGAGGAGAAGGCGGCCGAGCTGCACGAGATCAACGCCCGCCGCGCGGCAGCCGGCATCTACGACGAGTGGGTGAAGAACAGCTTCGTGGCGTTGCGCGAATTGCGGCCGGTGCGCTACGGCAAGAGCGAGCGCAGCGATGCCGCGGTCGACTCGCCCGGACCGGGCCGCACGCTCGCCGAGTCGGCCCGGGAACTCGAGCGCGCCGCCGAGCTGAATCCGAAGCAGCCGCTCTACCGCAACCAGCTCGGCATCGCTTATCGCCAGCTCGGCCAGTTCACGAAGGCGCGCGAGGCCTACGACGCCGCCATCGCGCTCGACGCCCGCTATGCCTCGCCGGTGCT
>JAYTYH010000373.1:0-2774 GCA_043742485.1 Rhizobacter sp. | reverse complement strand
GACCAATGGGTCCGCGAGCACGACCGTGGGCGGCGAAAACGCTGCCCGTGGTGAAGCAGCATCTGAAGGATGCGAGGGCTTTGGGGCGTACGGTTTAGGCGACCTTCGGGCGATGCCCCGGTCGCGGGCACAGAGCTATTGCAGTCGTAGCAAGACGCTAATGCCGGGCGATGCAAACGCGTTCATCAATTCCGCCGCACTCAGGAGAACAAGCATGCCGAGCAAAGAGAACACCACAACTCCCTCGAGTCCGTCGAAAGAGGCGGCGGTCGAGTCGGATCCAACAGTCGCGGCCGGCAGCGGCGGCGAGCTTCATCAGATCGCCGGCGGCGAGCACGGCGCCCTCACCACCAATCAGGGCGTGCCGATCTCGAACAACCAGAACTCCCTTCGATCGCACCCGCGCGGGCCGACGCTGCTCGAGGATTTCATCCTGCGCGAGAAGATCTTCCACTTCGATCACGAGCGCATCCCCGAGCGCGTGGTCCACGCGCGCGGCACCGCCGCGCACGGAACGTTCGAGCTGACCGAATCGCTTTCGGCTTACACCAGCGCGAAGATCCTGACCGAGGTCGGCAAGAAGACGCCGCTGTTCACGCGCTTCTCGACCGTCACCGGCGGTGCCGGTTCAATCGACACGCCGCGCGACGTGCGTGGCTTTTCGGTCAAGCTCTACACCCAGCAAGGCAACTGGGATCTGGTCGGCAACAACATTCCGGTCTTCTTCATCCAGGACGCGATCAAGTTCCCCGATCTCATCCACGCCGTGAAGATGGAGCCCGACCGGGCGTTCCCTCAATCGGCCACCGCACACGATACCTTCTGGGACTACATCTCGGTCACGCCCGAGTCGATGCACATGGTGATGTGGATCATGTCCGACCGAACCCTGCCGCGCTCGCTGCGCATGATGGAAGGTTTCGGCATCCACAGCTTTCGCCTTGTCAACGAAACCGGCGAATCGACCTTCGTGAAGTTCCATTGGCGGCCCAAGCTCGGCCTGCAGTCCACCGTCTGGGACGAGACGGTGAAGATCTCCGGCGCCGATCCCGACTACCACCGCCGCGACATGTTCGAGGCGATCGAAGCCGGTGCTTTCCCCGAATGGGAATTCGCGGTGCAACTCTTCACCCAGGAAGAGGCCGATGCGTTTCCGTTCGACCACCTCGACGCCACCAAGCTCATTCCCGAGGAGCTCGTACCGCTCAAGGTGATCGGCCGCATGGTGCTCGACCGTTGGCCCGACAACTTCTTCGCCGAGACCGAGCAGGTGGCGTTCTGCCCCGCGAACATCGTTCCCGGAATCGATTTCTCGAACGATCCTTTGTTGCAGGGACGATTGTTTTCGTACCTCGATACGCAGCTCTCACGCCTGGGTTCGCCCAACTTCCATCAGCTGCCCATCAACGCGCCGAAATGCCCGTTCGCGAATCACCAGCGCGACGGCCATATGCAGATGCAACCGCAACGAGGCCGGGTTGCCTACGATCCGAACGGGCTGCCCAATGATGCGCCGCGCGAGTCGCCGACCCTTGGCTTTCACAGCCTGGCAACGAACGAGAGCGGTGCGAAGGGACGCGTTCGCGCCGAGAGCTTCGCCGACCACTACAGCCAGGCGCGAATGTTCTATCGCAGCCAGACGATCCACGAGCAGGCCCATATCGCCTCGGCACTCGTCTTCGAGCTTTCCAAGGTGCAGGCGCTGCCGGTCCGCCGAGCGATGGTCGGCCACCTGATCCACATCGATCCCGATCTTGCTCAGCGCGTGGCGGCGGGTCTGGCCTTCGACGCCCTGCCTGCCGCCCCGGCAGCCGCCGTCGCGGCGGTCGACATGCCTGTGTCGCCGGCCGTGCAGATCATCGGCAAGATGAAGGACACGCTCGAGGGCAGGTGCGTTGGCGTCCTCGTCAACGACGGGTCCGACGGCAAGGTCGTCGCCGCCATCAAAAAGGCGGCCGGCGCCGCCGGCGCCACGGTCAAGATCGTCGCGCCGAAGATCGGCGGCGCCAAGCTTGCCGATGGTTCGCTTCTGCCGGCCGATGGGCAGCTTGCGGGCACGCCGTCGATCGTCTTTGACGCCGTGGCCGTGGTGCTATCGGAAGCCGGCGCCCGGATGCTTTTTAGCGAAGGAGCGGCGATCGATTTCGTTCGCGACGCGTTCGGCCATCTGAAGGCCATCGCCGTCGACAAGGGCGGTCGCGCTTTGCTGCAAAAAGCCGGTGTCGCAGCCGACGCCGGTGTCGTCGAGGCAGGCGATGTCGGCACGTTCGTCACGATGGCCAAGACCCGGCAATGGGCACGGGAGAAGACCGTCAGAACGCTCGCCTAGGAACGTGCGAAGCGCTGTCTTGTTGCTGGCGAAGCGCCCAGGAGCGCGGCGGGTCAACGATGACGCGCCGCGACCTGCCGATAGACCTTCCCGACATCTTGTCGAGTACCGCGCGGTCGGCGTCGGCCGAGATCTCATAGCCGAACCGGCCGTCGACTGAATAGAAGACGTTGACTTCCCCTCGACACTGTTCACCGAATTCACTCCACTGGAGATCGAAATGGACAAGCCCACACGCCGCGCCTTCGTCCGCACTATCGCCGCCGCCGGAGGCGCGATGCTGGCAGCGAGTTCCGCCTTCGCTGCGGACCCCGTGAAGGTTCAGGAAAGCGATCCGCAGGCGCAGGCTCTCGGATATCGAGACGACACGACCAAGGTCGATGCGGCGAAGTATCCGAAACATTCGCCTTCCCAGGACTGCGCGAACTGTCAGCTCTATCAAGGC
>JAYTYH010000372.1:0-4054 GCA_043742485.1 Rhizobacter sp. | reverse complement strand
ACTTGGCGTCGACCATCAGCTCGCGGTGCAACGGTATGTTGGTCAGGATGCCCTCGACGACCGTCTCCGAAAGGGCAGTGCGCATGCGCGCCAAGGCCTGGTCGCGGGTGTCGCCGTGGACGATGATCTTGCCGATCATCGAGTCGTAGTTGGGCGGCACGAAGTAGTTCGTGTAGGCATGCGAGTCGACGCGCACCCCGGGGCCGCCCGGCGGGTGCCACATCGTCACTCGCCCCGGCGAGGGCGTGAACTTGTAGGGATCCTCGGCGTTGATGCGGCATTCGATCGAATGGCCACGGCAGACGATGCCGCGCTGCGTGAACGGCAGCTTTTCGCCCGCGGCGATGCGGATCTGCATCTGCACGATGTCGATGCCGGTGACCCATTCGGTCACGGGATGCTCGACCTGCACACGGGTGTTCATTTCGATGAAGAAGAATTCCCCGTTCTCGAACAGGAACTCGAATGTGCCGGCGCCGCGATAGCCGATCTTCTTGCAGGCGGCGACACAGCGTTCGCCGATGCGCTCGATCACGCGCCGCGCGATGCCGGGCGCCGGCGCCTCTTCGATGATCTTCTGGTGGCGCCGCTGCATCGAACAGTCGCGCTCGCCGAGCCAGACCGCGTTCTTGTGCTGGTCGGCCAGGATCTGGATCTCGATGTGGCGCGGGTTCTGGAGAAACTTCTCCATGTAGACAGCCGGGTTGCCGAACGCGGCGCCGGCCTCGGCGCGCGTCGTCAGAATCGCTGCGATCAGCGCCGCCTCGGTGTGGACGACGCGCATGCCGCGCCCGCCGCCGCCGCCCGCCGCCTTGATGATCACCGGGTATCCGATCGCGCGCGCCGCACGGATCGACTCCTTCGGGTCGTCGGACAAGGCGCCCTCGGAGCCTGGAACGCACGGCACGCCCGACTTGATCATGGCCTGCTTGGCCGAGACCTTGTCGCCCATGATCCGGATCGATTCCGGTGACGGCCCGATGAAGGTGAAGCCGCTGCGCTCGACGCGCTCGGCAAAGTCGGCGTTCTCGGAGAGGAAACCGTAGCCCGGGTGGATCGCTTCGGCGTCGGTGACCTCGGCGGTGGCGATGATCGCCGGCATGTTCAGATAGCTGAGCGCCGACGACGCCGGCCCGATGCAGACGGCTTCGTCGGCAAGCTTGACGTACTTGGCGTCGCGGTCGGCCTCGGAGTACACCACCACCGACTTGACGCCCATCTCGCGGCAGGCGCGCTGCACGCGAAGCGCGATTTCGCCCCGATTGGCGATCAGGATCTTCTTGAACATCGGACGCGGCTCAACTGGAGAAGGGGGTCGCGATGACGCCGGCGACGGTCATTCGATGACGAACAAAGGCTGGCCGAACTCGACCGCCTGCCCGTTCTCGCACAAGATCTCGCGGATCGTTCCGGAGGCATCGGCCTCGATCTCGTTCATGATCTTCATCGCCTCGATGATGCAGATCGGCACGCCTTCCTTGACGATGCTGCCGAGTTGGACGAAAGCATCGCTGCCGGGGTTGGCCGATCGATAGAAGGTTCCGACCATCGGCGACTTCACGACATGACCGGTCGGCGCGGCCGGCGCAGCTTCGGCTCCTGGCGTTACCGCAGGAAATGCGCCCGCTGCCTGCGCGAACGGCGCCTGCGGTACGCCCAATGCGCCGCCGCCCTTGACGATCCGAACCTTGCCGTCAGCTTCGACGATTTCCAGTTCCGAAATGTTGGACTCGGATACGAGATCGATCAACGTTTTTAGCTTCCGAAGATCCATGGATGGCGGTCTGAAAAGGTTATGGAGCGGTCGGTATTGTGCCGGTTCGGAATCCCGCCCGGCACCATCAGATCGGATCGCGTTCGACGCTGCCCATGACCAGGAACTCAACGTATTTAAAGGCAGTTCGGCGCTGGATTCTGCGCGGCGCCGCTATTTGATCACCGATGTCCATCTGGTGATCAAATCTTTGGTGACTGCGCCCAGTCGCGTCGCGGCAGCGACGCCGTTGGAGCCGAAAGCGACCGTGAACGGCAGCGCGCCGAGCTTGTTGCCGAGGTCGCGTGACAGATCGATACCGATCTCTGCGGCAAAAGCGACGGGGAGCTTAAGAGCTCGATTTCGCACGAAGCTTTCGACTGCCGGCCGCTGATCAATTGCCAGCGCCAACACCTGCCACGCCGAGCCGGCCTGAGCAGTGAAAAAGCCGTCGAGCAGCGGCATCTCTGTCACGCAGGGCGCGCACCACGTTGCCCAGAAGTTGAGCAGCAGGGGCCGGCCGCGGAGACTGCGCATCGCGAGCGCTGGCCCGGCCAGAGACTCGAAGGATTGCGCCCATACGTCGAGTGGGGGCGCCGTCATCGAGGGCGCGAGACCGTGGTCGCGACGCTGCCAGAGCCCGACGCCGGTGCCCGCGAGCACGGCGGCTGCGCCGACGATGCCGCCGATGACCGAGCGTCGCTTCATGGCGATGCCGCCTGCAGCGCGTCCAGGGCGGCCAGGTCGCCGCGTGCGCTTCGACCGCGCGAGTCGCGCCGCAGGGCGCCGCGAAGATCGTCGTAGTCGTGGACGGTGAGGGCGATATGGACGAAGCCCTGTAGCACTGCGCTGCGGGTGGTGACGTCGAGCACCGAGAGCGGCTCGCCACCGCGCGGTCGCTCCACGCTCGAGGTGTCGTACTCGATTCGGCGATCGATCAGGGCGAGCTCTGCAGCTTTCGAGTCGTCGCAATAGAGATCGATGTGGACGCTGTTGCGCCGCGTCGCCGTGCCGCGCCAGACGGCACCGCTCAGATGCGGACGGAACGGCGCCAGTGTCGCCATCCACTGCGCGGCGATGCGCCGCAATTCGGCCAGTTCGGCCGGCTGCGTGTCGGCTTCGAACAAGTCGAGGTATGCGCGTACCTCGTCTTCGACTTCGTCGTTGCCGGGTAGGCTGGCGGCGCGGCTGTGATAGCCGAGGTCGCGTGCTGCGCGCCGCTTGGCCGGGCCGTATCCCATGCCTTCTTCGACGATCAGGCGGGCCGCGGCCGATGCGATCTCGAGGCTGGATTGGGCTGACATCGAAAGATTCTAGGCAGCGCCGTCACGGCAACTCGACGCTCGACATGCGGGCGACGATGGTTCCCGCGCGGCCGACGATGTACGGCGAGCCGGGCCTCTTCTCGAAGCGCTTGGGGGCCGGCAGCATGACCGCCAGCTGCGCCGCCTGCCGTGCCGAAAGAGAGGCCGCGCCGATGTGGAAATAGTGCCGTGCCGCTGCCTCGGCACCGAACACGCCTTCGCCCCACTCGACGCTGTTCAGGTAGATCTCGAGGATGCGACGCTTGCCGAGCAGCGCTTCCATCGCGTAGGCCAGCGCCAGCTCCTGGCCCTTGCGGACGAAGTTGCGCTCGCCGCCGAGGAAGAGGTTCTTGGCGAGCTGCTGCGTGATCGTCGAGCCGCCGACGACCTTCGGCTCGCGCTTCGCCGGTCTTTTCTCGGCCACCGCTTCGGCGCGCTGGTTGCGGTCCCAGGCTTTCTCGAGCGCGTCCCACTCGACGCCGCTGTGCTCGACGAAGCTGGCGTCTTCCGCGGCGATCACCGCGCGCTTCAGGTTCGGCGAGATGGCGTCGTAGTTCAGCCAACGCTGCTGCCAGGCAACGCTGCGACTATCGAAGGCGAGGCGCCAGGCTTCCGAGCGCTGGAAGCTCGTCGACTCCGGATCGACGAAGCGCATCGCCGCGATCCGCGCGACGAAATAAAGCTCGAGGCCGAGCAGGCAGATCAGCACCAGAAGCGCGAAGCGACCGAGCTCTCGGCCACGGCCTCGTCGGCTCACGGCGCTGCCAACCGGGATCGCAGGGCGGCGAGTACGGGCGCGGTTTCAGGGGCAACGCCGCGCCAGAGCTCGAAGGCCTCGGCCGCCTGCTCGACGAGCATGCCGAGGCCGTCGCGCGCGATCGCGCCTTCGCCCTCGGCCCAGGCCAGAAAGGCTCGCGCCGGTGCCCCGTACATCATGTCGAGGGCGAGGGCGCCGGGCCGCAGCACGTTGCGCGCGACCGGCACGGGAGCGCCGCCG
>JAYTYH010000371.1:0-2669 GCA_043742485.1 Rhizobacter sp. | reverse complement strand
GGCACGGCGACCGGCCGCGCCGCCGGCCTGCGCTTGCTGCGGCCGGGCGATACGCAGGCCTGGCTGCCCTTCGACACGCCCGGCGCCGTGCGCCGCTTCCTGCGCCGTTTCAGGCCGGTCGGCGGCGTCCTGATCGAGACCGAGATCTGGCCCAACCTGCTCGCCATCGCGCACGACGCGGCGATCCCGGTGGTGCTCGCCAATGCCCGTCTGAGTGTCCGCAGCCGGCGCCGTGGCGCCCGTGTCGACGCCGTCCTGCGGCCGGCGTTCGCGAGCCTCGCCGCCGCCTTCGCGCAGTCGCCCGACGACGCCGATCGGCTGCGAGACGCTGGCGTGCGCAGCGTCGTCGTCGCCGGCAATCTCAAGTACGACCTCGCCGCCGACCCGGCGCTGCTCGCGCGCGGCCGGGCCTGGAAGCAGCAGGTCGCGCGCGGCATCGTCCTGGCCGCCGTGACGCGCGAAGGCGAGGAGGCGATGTTGCTGGCGGCCTGGCGTGCCCGACCTGCTCCGCGGCCGCTGCTGGCGATCGTGCCGCGCCATCCGCAGCGCTTCGAGGCGGTGGCCGAGCTCGTCGTCGGCGCCGCCTTCACGCTGTCGCGGCGCAGCACCTGGCCCGAGGGCGGGCCGCCGGCCGACGCGGCCAACGCCGATGTCTGGCTCGGTGACTCGATGCTCGAGATGGCGACCTGGTACGCACTCGCCGACGTGGCCCTGCTCGGCGGCAGCTTCGCTCCGCTCGGCGGCCAGAACCTGATCGAGGCGGCGGCCTGCGGCTGCCCGGTCGTGATGGGACCGCACACCTTCAATTTCGACAAGGCCGCGACGTTGTCCCTGGCCGTCGGCGCCGCGGTGCGCGTGGCCGACATGACGGCCGGCGTCGCGGCCGCGGCCACGTTGAGCACCGTGGCCGCGGCGGCGGAACGCGCTGAGCGATCGGCCACGGCGCTGGCACTCGCGCATGCCCATCGCGGCGCCGCTGCGACGATGGCTGTGGCGATCGTCGCGTTGCTCGACCCCGAACCTCGCGCCTGATTCAGGACGCCGGTCGTCCAGTCCGGGGCCGGCCCACCGCTGCCGTCAGCGGCCGACGGCCTGGCCGTCGCGGCGGTGGTCGGAGCCGGCGGCGTAGACCGGCTCGTCGCTGCCGACGATGTCGGCGTCGAGCCGCACGATGATCTGCGCGCTGCCGAAGTCGAGGTTGTCCGGTGCCGCGACGCGCGGACGGTGGCCCATTGCCTGCAGGCCTTCGATCACCGATGACGGCACCGTCGGCTCGAGCGTCAGCTCCCCGGTGTCGTCGATGCGCCAGCGCGGCGCGTCGGCGCAGGCCTGCGGATCGAGCCCCTCGACAACGCGGCGCAAGACCATCTGCGTGTGCCCCTGGGCCTGCATGTTGCCGCCCATCACACCGAAGGCCATCTCCGGCTGGCCGCCTTTCGTCATGAACGCCGGGATGATGCTGTGCAAGGGCAGCTTGCCGCCGGCGACCTCGTTCGGATGGCCCGCCTTCGTGACGAAGCCGAAGCCGCGGTTGTGCATCGCGATGCCGGTGCCGGGCACGACGACGCCGGAGCCGAAACCTTTGTAGTTCGACTGGATGAACGACACCATCCGTCCTTCGGCATCGGCCGTGCACAGGTAGACCGTCCCGCCGGATGCCGGCTGCCCCGCGGCGTACGTGCCGGTGCGGCCGAGGACGATGCCCTTCGCACGCCCGCGCAGATAGCTGCGATCGAGCAGCTGCGACGGTGTCACGCGCATGGATGCAGGGTCGGCGACGTGCGCGTGCAGATCGGCAAAGGCCATGCGCATCGCCTCGATCTCGAGGTGCATGCGCGCTGCGCTGCCGGGTGCCGCTTCGGCGTAGGGCAGCTCGGCGAGCAGCCCGAGCGCCATCAGCGCGGCGATGCCTTGGCCGTTCGGCGGGATCTCGTGCACCGCATGGCCCTCGAAGCCCACCTCGATCGGGTCGACCCAGGCACAGCGGTGCCCGCTCAGGTCGGCCGCCGACATCACCCCGCCGTTCGCGGCCGAGAACGCGACGATCGCTGCGGCGAGCCGCCCGTCGTAGAAGCTCGCGCCGCGGGTCCGGGCGATCTCCTCCAGCGTGCGTGCCTGGTCGGCAAAGCGCCAGATCTCGCCGGCGCGAGGCGTGCGGCCGTTCGGCATGAAGGCGTCGAAGCCGGGCTCGGCATGCAGCAGCTTGGACTGGTCGAACCACTGCCGCGCGATCACCGGGCTCACCGGAAAGCCTGCGCGCGCATGGCGAACGGCGTCGACGAAGAGATCGTCGAAGGGTAGCGCGCCATAGCGTCCGGAAAGAGCGACCCAGGCCGAGACGGTGCCCGGCACGGTGACGCTTTCCCAGCCGAGCGCGGGCATCTTCGCGAGCCCGGCAAAACGTTTCGGGTTCCACGCCGCGGGAGCGCGGCCCGAGGCGTTCAGCCCCTGCAGTGCCTTGCCATCCCAGACCAGCGCGAAGGCGTCACCACCGATGCCGTTCATCGTCGGCTCGACGACGGTGAGCGTGATTGCCGCGGCAAGGGCGGCATCGATGGCGTTGCCGCCGCGCGCGAACGCGGCGGCGCCCGCCTGCGAAGCGAGCGGTTGCGAGGTCGCGACGACGTTGCGGGCGAGAACCGGCTGGCGGCCGGAGCGATGCGAGTAGT
>JAYTYH010000370.1:0-4452 GCA_043742485.1 Rhizobacter sp. | reverse complement strand
GAGCGGGCCGAGGTTCGAGCCGGCCGAGCTGCCGGCGTTGTTCGCCATCGGCGAGGTCGCCGAAGGCCGGCTCCAGAAGTGCTTCGGGTCGGAGAAGCTCTGGCCGATGAGCGCAGAGCCGACGACCTTGCCGTCGCGCACGACGAGGCTGCCGGCGGCCTCGGCCGGAAAGGCGACGTGGGCGATGCCGGTGACGACGAGCGGGTAGGCGACGCCGGTCAGCAGCGTCAGAAGCAAAAAGAGAACGAGCGCGGGGCGCAGGGTGGCTTTCATGGTGGCGAAGGTCCGGTCAGGCGAGGTGGACGGTGGCGAGCAGGAGGTCGATCAGCTTGATGCCGACGAAGGGCACGATCAGGCCGCCGAGGCCATAGATCAGCACGTTCCTGCGCAGCAGCTCGGCCGCAGGCGCGGCGCGGTACTTCACGCCTTTCAGCGCCAGCGGGATCAGGAAGACGATGACGAGGGCGTTGAAGATCACCGCCGAAAGAATCGCCGACGACGGGCTCGCAAGATGCATCACGTCGAGCGCCGCGAGCTGCGGGTAGGTGGTGGCGAACGCGGCCGGGATGATCGCGAAGTACTTCGCGACGTCGTTGGCGATCGAGAAGGTGGTGAGCGAGCCGCGCGTCATCAGCAACTGCTTGCCGGTCTCGACGATCTCGAGCAGCTTGGTCGGGTTGGAGTCGAGGTCGACCATGTTGCCGGCCTCCTTCGCGGCCTGGGTGCCGGTGTTCATGGCCACTGCGACGTCGGCCTGGGCCAGCGCCGGTGCGTCGTTGGTACCGTCGCCCGTCATCGCCACGAGCCGACCCTCGGCCTGGTACTCGCGGATCATCTTCAACTTGGCTTCGGGCGTGGCCTCGGCGAGGAAGTCGTCGACACCGGCCTCGGCGGCGATCGCGGCCGCGGTGAGCCGGTTGTCGCCGGTGATCATGATGGTCTTGATGCCCATCCGGCGCAGCTCGGCGAAGCGCTCGGCAATGCCGCCCTTGACGATGTCTTTCAGTTCGACGACGCCGAGCGCCCGGTTGCCGTCGGCGACGACCAGAGGCGTGCTGCCGCGGCGGGCGACGTCTTCGATCTGTTGCGTGAGTGCCGGCGGAAAGCTGCCGCCGAGCGCCTCGACGTGCTTCTTGATCGCGTCGCCCGCGCCCTTGCGGACCTGCCGCTTCGCGCCATCGGTGCCGGCCAGATCGACGCCGCTCATCCGCGTCTGCGCGGTGAAGGGCACGAACGTCGCGCCGAGCGATGCCATGTCGCGAAAGCTCGGAATCCGGTCACCTTCGGTACCCGGACGCAGGTTGAACTTCTGCTTCGCCAACACGACGATGCTGCGGCCTTCCGGCGTCTCATCAGCCAGCGACGAGAGCTGTGCGACGTCGGCGAGTTGCTGCTCGGTGACGCCTGGGGCTGCGAAGAACGCCGAGGCCTGGCGGTTGCCGAGCGTGATCGTGCCGGTCTTGTCCATCAGCAGCACGTCGACATCGCCGGCGGCCTCGACGGCGCGGCCCGAGGTGGCGATGACGTTGGCCTGCATCATCCGGCTCATGCCGGCGACGCCGATGGCCGAGAGCAGGGCACCGATCGTGGTCGGGATCAGGCAGACGAGCAACGCCACCAGTGTGGTCACCGTCACTGCCGAGCCGGCTTTGGCGGTCTCGACGCCGAAGATCGACATCGGCAGCAGCGTGACGACGACGACCAGGAACACGATCGTCAGCGCCACCAGCAGGATGTTGAGCGCGATCTCGTTGGGCGTCTTCTGGCGGCGCGCGCCTTCGACCATCGAGATCATCCGGTCGAGGAAGGATTCGCCGGGGTTGACGCCGATGCGCACCACCAGCCAGTCGGAGAGCACGCGGGTGCCGCCGGTGACCGAAGCGAAGTCGCCACCGGCCTCGCGGATGACGGGCGCCGATTCGCCGGTAATCGCACTCTCGTCGACCGAAGCGACGCCTTCGATGGCCTCGCCGTCGAGCGGTACGGTGTCGCCGGCCTCGACCAGAACGACCGCGCCCTTGCGCAGCTCGTCGGCTTCCTGGGGATGCCACGCCGCGCCGTGGCGTGGCGTGTCCGAACCCGAGCCGTGTTTGGGCGCTGCCAGCACCTTGGCGATGACCCTCTTCTTCATGCCGCGCAGCGTCGCCGTCTGCGCCTTGCTGCGGCCCTCGGCCAGCGCCTCGGCAAAGTTGGCGAACAGCACCGTGAACCACAGCCAAACGGCGACGGCGACGATGAACGACGCCGGCGCCTCGCCGCGGCCGAGCAGCGCCTGGACACCGAGCACGGTGGTCAGGATGCTGCCGACGTAGACGACGAACATGACCGGGTTGCGCCATTGCACGCGCGGGTCGAGCTTGACGAAGGCGTCGCGGACGGCGGGGCGCACGAGCGCCGGGTCGAGCAAAGAGAAAGCGGTACGGGTGGAAGCCATGGTGCTCATTTGGATGGAATCAGCATGAAGTGCTCGACGACGGGGCCGAGCGCGAGCGCAGGCACATAGTTCAGCAGGCCGACGAGGATCACGGTGCCGATCAGCAGCAGCACGAACAACGGCCCGTGCGTGGGCAGCGTGCCGGCCGTGACCGGTAGCCGCTTCTTGGCGGCGAGCGAGCCGGCCAGCGCCAGTACCGGCACGATCACGCCAAAGCGGCCGAACCACATCGCCACGGCGAGCAGGACGTTGTAGAACGGGGTGTTCGCGGACAGGCCGGCGAAGGCGCTGCCGTTGTTGTTGGCGGCCGAGCTGAGCGCGTAGAGGATCTCCGAGAAGCCGTGCACGCCGGGGTTGGCGATACCGGCCCTGCCGGCATCGGACGCCACGGCGATGGCGGTACCGGCGAGCACCAGGATCGGCGTCACGAGAATGGCGACCCCGATCATCTTCATGTCGAAGGTCTCAATCTTCTTGCCGAGGTACTCCGGCGTGCGGCCGATCATCAGGCCGGCGATGAAGACGGTGAGGATGGCGAACACCAGCATGCCGTAGAGACCGCTGCCGACGCCGCCGAAGATCACCTCGCCGAGCTGCATGAGGACCAGCGGCACGGCGCCGCCGAGCGGCATGAACGAATCGTGCATGGCGTTGACGGCGCCGCACGATGCGGCCGTCGTGATCACCGCGAACAGCGTGGATGCGGCGACGCCGAAGCGGGACTCCTTGCCTTCCATGTTGCCGCCCGGCTGCAGCGCACTGGCCGTCTGGTCGACGCCGAGCGAAGCGAGCGCCGGGTTGCCGGCCTGCTCCTGCGGCGAGATCACCAGCACGGCGACGACGAACATCACCGTCATCGCCGCGATCAGGGCCCAGCCCTGGCGCATGTCGCCGGCCATGCGTCCGAACGCGAACACCAGCGCGGCCGGGATCAGGAAGATCGACAACATCTGCAGGAAGTTCGAGAGCGGCGTCGGGTTCTCGTACGGGTGCGCCGCGTTGGCGTTGAAGAAGCCGCCGCCGTTGGTACCGAGCATCTTGATCGCCGTCTGCGAAGCCACGGGACCCATCGCGATCGACTGCGTCGGCGCCTTCAGGTTCTCCATGACCGGGTCGCCCTTGGCGTCCTTGAGCGGCTGATCGTCGGTGCCCTTCTTCGGCTGGCTGTAGGCGTTGACCTCGAGCGTGGTCGCGTCCCGGGAGGCGTCGAAGTTCTGGATCACGCCCTGACTGACGAGGAACACCGCGAACACGAGCGACAGCGGTAGCAGCACATAGAGCGTCGCTCGGGTCAGGTCGACCCAGACGTTGCCGATCGTGCCCGACGAGCGTGCCACGAAGCCGCGAGTCAGCGCCCAGACGACGGCGATGCCGGTGGCGGCGGAAAGGAAGTTCTGCACCGTCAGCGCCAGCATCTGCGTCAGGTTGCTCATCGTCGACTCGCCGCCGTAGCCCTGCCAGTCGGTGTTGGTGACAAAGCTGATGGCGGTGTTGAACGCGGAGCCGGCCTCGACACCGGCCATCGCCTGCGGGTTGAGCGGCAACACGCCCTGCAGCCGCTGCAGCACGTACACGACGACGACGCCGAGCACGTTGAAGGCGACGATGCCGATGGCGTAGCGCTTCCAGCCGGTGCTCTCGGCCGCGTCGACACCGGCGAGCCGGTAGAGACCGCGCTCGAGCCAGGCCACGGGCGCCAGCCATTTCGGCAGGCGGCCTTCGGCCGCCGCAGCGAGCCAGAGCGAGAGCGGCCAGGCAGCAGCAAGCAGGACGGCGAGAAAGACGGCGAGCTGGATGCCCGATTGCGCCGAGAGCATCACAGGTTCTCCGCGTTGAACAACGCCACCAGCAGATAGACGAAGAGCGCGACCGCGATCACCCCGCAGACCAGATACAGACCGCTCACTTGCGCTCTCCCAGTGCGGCGCATCCGGCGACGAGGCCGGCAAGAAGCGCGGCGAACAACGCCGTGAGCATGAGATAGGAGAAATCGGCCATGGTCGTTCTTGATTGAATGG
>JAYTYH010000369.1:0-14876 GCA_043742485.1 Rhizobacter sp. | reverse complement strand
GGGTTCGCTGATCATCTTCGTCCTGATGAACCTCATCGGCTACGCCGGCGAGAAGACCGGCGTGCCTTACCCGGTGCTGGCCCGTGCGTCGTTCGGCGTCTGGGGGGCCAACCTGCCGGCGCTCGTGCGCGCCGTGGTGGCCTGCTTCTGGTACGGGGCGCAGACGGCCGCCGCCTCGGGCGCGATCGTCGCGCTGCTGACCCGCTCCGACGCCGTCATGGCGTTCCACAAGTCGAGCCACCTGCTCGGCCATTCGGCACTCGAGGTGATCTGCTTCGTGGTCGTCTGGGCCTTGCAGTTGCTCATCATCCAGAACGGCATGGAGACGGTGCGGCGCTTTCAGGACTGGGCCGGCCCGGCGGTCTGGATCGCCATGCTGGTGCTGGCCGTGGGCCTGGTCGTCAAGGCCGGCGGCTTCTCCTTCGACCACGGCATTCCACCAGACGTGCTCGCCGCCAAGACGAAAGACGCCGGCGTGACCGGCGAGCCCGGCTCGTTCTGGGCCCTGACCGCAGTGGCCGCCACCTGGGTGACCTACTTCGCGGCGCTCTACCTCAACTTCTGCGACTTCGCACGCTATGCGCCCGACAAGGCGACCGTGCGCAAGGGCAACCTTTGGGGCCTGCCGATCAACCTGGTGCTGTTCTCGCTCGTCGCCGGCGTCACCACGATCGCCGCCTTCAAGGTCTACGGAGAAGTGCTGCTGCACCCCGAGCAGATATCGGCCAAGTTCGACAGCTGGTTTCTGGCTGCGCTCGCCGCACTGACCTTCGCGGTGGCCACGCTCGGCATCAACGTGGTGGCCAACTTCGTCTCGCCGGCCTTCGATTTCTCGAATGTCTTTCCGCGCAAGATCGACTTCAAGAAGGGCGGCTACATCGCTGCCGGCATCGCCCTCGTGCTCTACCCGTTCGCGCCATGGGAAGGCAACGCGGCGTCGTTCGTCGGCGCCATCGGCGCGACCATGGGGCCGCTGCTCGGCATCATCCTTGTCGACTACTACCTGATCTCGCGTGGCGAGGTCGACGTGCAGGCGCTCTACCAGGAGAACGGGCGCTACCGCTATGCAGGGGGCTGGAACCCGAACGCGCTGATCGCGACGGCCCTCGGCGCCTTGTTCTCGAGCATCTTGCCGAACTTCACGACCGTTCTGCCAACCTGGTGGGGCATCTACGGCTGGTTCTTCGGTGTCGCGATCGGTGGCACCGCGTACTACTTGCTGTCGATGATGATGCCCCGCCCGGCGCCGGCGGTCGCTGGGGTGTAGAGCGCCCGGTGGTGCTCGCGCAGCACGTTCTTCTGGACCTTGCCCATCGCGTTGCGCGGCAGCTCGGCGACGACGAAGATCGACTTCGGCACCTTGAAGTTGGCGATTTTCGCCTTCAACACGCGGGTCATGGCGTCGGTTTCGAGTGGGGCGCCCGGCCTCGCCACGACGACGGCGACGACAGCCTCGCCGAAGTCGCCGTGCGGCACCCCGATCACGGCGCTCTCGGCGACGCCGGGCAACTCGTTGAGCACGCTCTCGATCTCGGCCGGGTAGACGTTGTAGCCACCGCTGATGATGAGATCCTTGCTGCGGCCGACGATGGTGACGTAGCCGCGCTCGTCGACGCGGCCGACGTCGCCGGTGCGAAACCAGCCGTCGCCGCTGAACTCCTCCTTCGTCTTCTCGGGCATGCGCCAGTAGCCGCGAAAGACGTTCGGGCCGCGCACCTCGATGCCGCCGACTTCGCCGGTGGCGCATTCCGGGCCGCCTTCGCCGCCTTTGCCGCGGACACGCAGGCCGACGCCGGGCAGCGGAAAGCCGACGGTGCCGCCGCGCCGGTCGCCGTCGGCGGTGTCGTACGGGTTCGAGGTCAGCATCACGGTCTCGCTCATGCCGTAGCGCTCGAGGATGGTGTGGCCGGTGCGGCGGCGGAACGCGTCGAAGGTGTCGAGGAGGAGCGGTGCCGAACCGCTGATGAAGAGCCGGATATTCCTGCACGCTGCCTCGCTCAGCCCGGGCTCGGCGAGCAGGCGAACGTATAGCGTCGGGACGCCCATGAAGACGGTGGCGCGCGGCAGGTGCGCGACGACGCGCCTGGCATCGAAGCGGCCGAGCCAGAGCATCTTCGCGCCCGCCAGCAAGGCACCGTGCGACGCGACGAAGAGCCCGTGCACGTGGAAGATGGGTAAGGCGTGCAGCAGCACGTCACCGTCACGCCAGCCCCAACAGCTCTTCAGCGTGACGGCGTTCGAGAGCAGGTTGCCGTGGCTCAGCATCGCGCCCTTGGCGCGGCCGGTGGTGCCGCTCGTGTAGAGGATGGCGGCGAGGTCGTCGGCAGCGCGCGTGGCCGGCGTGTGCTCGGTGCCGAAGTGCGTGGCGCGCTCGAGCAGGCTGCCGCTGCGGTCGTCGCCGAGCGTGAAGACGAAGGTGGTCCTGGCGGCGAAGGCGACCTTCGAGGCCCAGGCGAAGTCTTTCGGCGCGCACACGAACACGGCCGGCTCGGCATCGCCCAGGAAGTAGGCGATCTCGTCGCTCTTGTAGGCGGTGTTGAGCGGCAGATAGACGTGGCCGGCGCGCAGGACCGCGAGGTAGAAGAGCAGCGACTCGACCGACTTCTCGGCCTGCACCGCGATGCGGCTCGCGGCCGGCAGATCGAGCGAGTCGAGCAGGTTGGCGAGCATCGCGCTGGCGAGGTCGAGGTCGCGCCAGGTGTAGACGAGGCCAGCGTCGTCGAGGCTCTCGATGGCGGCGCTGTCGAGATCTTCCGGGAAGCCGGCGCGCAGGGCGACGAACAAGTTGGCCGAGGTGTCGGTGGAGCGCATCACGGCGATTCTTGCCGATAGACTGGCCGATGCCTTTTGCCCGCGTCGCCGCGCTGATCGTCGCTGCCGCGCTCGTGATCGCAAGCGCCGAGAGCCGGGCGCAAGGCGGAAACACCGGTGATACGGCGCCGGCCCTGACGCCACCCGCCGCGGACGAAGCGCCCGCCGCCAGGCCGGCGCCGGCTGTGGCCGACGGCAAGGCCGAGCTCGCGCCGGTGCTGATCACCGGCCGCCGGCTCGACGACGTCCAGGAGCGCCGCAACTCGACGGCCTCGAAGATCATCGTCGGCCGCGACGAGATCGACCGCTTCGGCGACTCGACCCTCGGCGACGTGCTCAAGCGCCTGCCCGGCGTCACGATCCAGGGCCCGCCCGGCCGCGGCGGCGTCATCCGGATGCGCGGCCTCGGCAGCGGCTATACCCAGATCCTGCTCGACGGCGAGCGCGTGCCACCGGGCTTCTCTCTCGACTCGCTCACGCCCGACCAGATCGAGCGCATCGAGATCCTGCGCGCGCCCACCGCCGAGACCGGCGCGCGCGCCATCGCCGGCACGATCAACATCGTCACGCGGGGCGGCTATTCGAAGCGCGTCAACGACGTCAAGCTGACCACGGGCTACGAGAACGGCAGCCTCCAACCCTCGGCCTCGTGGACGCGCAACTTCACGGCGGGCCAGTTCATCGTCAACTACTCGATCAGCGCCTTCCGGTATGGCCGCGACAACAGCAGCACGACGACGACCGTCGATCGCCGGCTCGACGACGGCACCGTCACGCTGGCCCAGAAAGACGAAGGCAGCGTGTGCGTGCGTGGTGGCGGCCTGCATGCCACCAGCCGGATCCAGTGGCGGCCGGGAGGCGGCGCCGACTCGGTCACGCTGACGCCGATCCTCGTCACCAACCGCTTCAGCTCGCATCGCGAGGGCCGCCTCGGACAAAGCGTGGGCGAGATTCCGGCGCCGTACGACGCGGCCGTGACCGAGGATCGCAGCCGCACTTCGCTGGCGCGGCTCAATGGCGAGTGGACGCATCGCTTCGGCGCCGGCAGCCGCATGGAGTGGCGCGGCGGTTTCGGTCAGTCGCGCTCGCCGTCGCAGAGCTTTCGCAGCGAGACCACCGATGGCGCGCTGACGCGAACGCTCGACGACCGCAGCGACTCGCGCGACACCAGCTTCACCGCCAGCGGCAAGTGGATCGCGACCGTGTTCGAGAAGCACAGCCTCGTCACCGGCATCGAGACCGAATCGAACCGCCGCGCCGACATGCGAACCACGGTGCAGCAGCCCGACCCGATCGTGTCCGGGTTCGGCGACAACCTGAGTGCTTCGGCGCTGCGCTTCGCGGCCTACGCGCAAGACGAATGGACGGTGACGCCGGAGTGGTCGGCGCACGCCGGCTTGCGCTGGGAAGGTATCCGCACGCGCGGCAGCGTCGGCGAGGGCGAGCCTGACGCGAGCAACCGCAGCAGCGTCTGGTCGCCGCTGCTGCACGCGGTCTGGAAGCCCGACCCGAAGAGCCGCGACCAGGTCCGCATCAGCCTGACGCGAAGCTACCGCTCGCCGACGCTGACGAACCTGATCGCGCGGCCGAGCTTCAACACGCGTTACCCGATCGACGGCCCGAACACGCCGACGCAGGCCGATCGCGCCGGCAACCCGAACCTCAAGCCTGAGCTCGCGACCGGCATCGACATTGCCGTAGAGCGCTACCTGGCGGGCAGCGGCATCCTCAGCGCCAACCTGTTCCGCCGCGATATCAGCAACTACATGCGCAGCGTCACGGGCCTGGAGGCGGTGTCCTACTCGAGCGTGCCGCGCTATGTGCTGCGCGTGCAGAACGTGGGCGACGCGGTCACGCAGGGCCTCGAGCTGGAGGCGAAGTTTCGCGTCAGCGACCTCTGGCCGGCGGCGCCGAAGGTCGACGTGCGTGCCAACGCGAGCTTCTTCGCCTCGCGTGTCAAGGCTGTGCAGGGCCCCGACAACCGGCTCGACCAGCAGCCCGATGCCACCGCCAACTTCGGCGCCGACTACCGCTTCGCCGGCCAGCCGTTCACCCTCGGCGGCAACCTCAACTGGACGCCCGGCTACACGACGCGACTGTCCGACGTGCAGACGGCGTCGATCGGCAGGAAGCTCGTCGTCGATGCGTATGCGCTGTGGGTCTTCAGCCCGGCGCTGCAGATGCGCCTGAGCCTCAGCAACCTCGACGCCCGCGACTACGTCTACGGCAGTGCCGTCGACGGACCCGACTTCCGCGGCGTGGCCGTGCGCGAGACCGCGCAGACGACGCAGCCGACCTTCGTCAACGTGCAGTTGCGGCTCGAGATGAAGCTCTGACGGCGCGGTGAACGCAGCGCTCGCGGCCGGTATCGCGTTCAACCCCTCGAACAGGAATCGATCCCCTAAACTCCGCGCCGCTCGCGCCGCTCGGTGCATGAGGAGCCCGCCATGAAGTTCGTCGCCACGCTCGCCGCGTCCCTGCTCGTCGCTGCCGCGCCTGCCCTCGCGCAGTCGAAGCCCGATATCCGAATCGCCCACGTCTACAGCAAGACCGGCCCGCTCGAGGCCTACGGCAAGCAGACCGCCACCGGCTTCATGATGGGCCTCGACTACGCCACCGGCGGCACGATGACGGTGGCCGGCAGGAAGCTCGTCGTTATCGAGAAGGACGACCAGGGCAAGCCCGACATCGGCAAGAGCCTGCTCGCCGCCGCCTACGGCGACGACAAGGCCGACATCGCCGTCGGCCCGACGTCGTCCGGCGTGGCGCTGGCGATGCTCCCGGTCGCCGAGGAGTACAAGAAGATCCTGCTCGTCGAACCCGCCGTGGCCGACGCTATCACCGGCGAGAAGTGGAACCGCTACATTTTTCGCACCGGCCGCAACAGCTCGCAGGACGCGATCTCGAACGCGACCACGGTCGATGCGGAGGGCACCTCGGTGGCCATGCTGGCGCAGGACTACGCCTTCGGCCGCGACGGCGTCAAGGCCTTCAAGGAGGCGCTGAAGAAGGCCAAGGTCGTGCACGAGGAGTACCTGCCGCAGAACACGTCCGACTTCACGGCCGGCCTGCAGCGCATCGTCGATGCCCTGAAGGACAAGCCGGGCAAGAAGATGATCGCCGTGATCTGGGCCGGCGCCACGCCGCCCTACGGCGCGCTGGCCGCGCTCGATCTGCAGAAGCGCTACGGCATCGGCGTGACCACCGGCGGCAACATCCTGCCGGCGATGGTTTCGTACAAACAGTTCCCCGGCATGGAAGGGGCGCTGTATTACTACTTCGGCATACCGAAGAACCCGGTCAACGAGTGGCTCGTCGCCAACCACTACAAGCAGTACAAGTCGCCGCCCGACTTCTTCACGGCCGGTGGGATGAGCGCGGCCATCGCCCTCGTCGATGCGCTGAAGAAGACCGGCGGCGACACCAACACCGAGAAGCTCATCAAGACCATGGAAGGCATGAGCTTCGAGACGCCGAAGGGCAAGATGACCTTCAGGAAAGAAGACCACCAGGCGATGCAGAGCATGTATCACTTCCGCATCAAGGTCGACCCGGCGTTCGCCTGGGGCGTGCCCGAGCTGGTGCGCGAGATCAAGCCGGAAGACATGAACGTGCCGATCCGGAACAAGCGCTGATCGGGCGCTGACCGCGAAGGCATGGCGGCGCCATGCTCGAGACGCGAGACCTGACGATCCGCTTCGGCGGCCACGTCGCCGTCGACCACGTGTCGTGCACGTTCGCGCCGGGCACGCTGACGGCCATCGTCGGCCCCAACGGCGCTGGCAAGACGACCTGGTTCAACCTCATCTCCGGCCAGCTGCGCGCCAGCGCTGGCTCGGTGCGACTGAACGGCCGCGACATCACGAACGAGAGCGTCTCGGCGCGCACCCATCTCGGCATCGGCCGCGCCTTCCAGCTGACGCAGCTGTTCCCGAACCTCAGCGTCGTCGAGAACGTGCGGCTGGCGGTGCAGTCGCGTCGCCATGAAGGCCTGAACCTGTTCGCGGTCTGGCTCGACCGCGAGGCGACGCTGGCGCGGGCGCACGCGCTGGTCGCGCAGGTTCGCCTCGGTTCGCGTGCCGACGCGGCGGCGAGCAGCCTGCCGCACGGCGACCAGCGAAAGCTCGAGGTCGCGATGCTGATGGCGCTCGAGCCGAGCGTGTACATGTTCGACGAACCCACGGCCGGCATGAGCACCGCCGACGTGCCGGTGATCCTCGACCTGATCCGGGCGCTGAAGAGCGATGCCGCCAAGACCATCCTCCTCGTCGAGCACAAGATGGACGTGGTGCGCGAGCTCGCCGACCGCATCGTCGTGCTGCACAACGGCCAGCTCGTCGCCGACGGCGAACCGGAGGCCGTGATCGCGTCGCCCATCGTTCAAAGCGCTTACCTCGGCCTCGCGCCGGAGCCGGTGGCGGCATGAGCGGCGCGCTGCTGGCGCTCACCGACGTGCACACGCACATCGGCGCGTATCACATCCTGCACGGCGCCAGCTTCGAGGTGCCCGAAGGCGAGGTGACGATGCTGCTCGGCCGCAACGGCGCCGGCAAGACGACGACGCTGCGCACGATCATGGGTCTGTGGGCGGCGTCGCAGGGCACGATCACCTTCGACGGCCAGCCCATCGCCGCGCAACCCACGCCGGCGATCGCCCGCCTCGGCATCGCCTACGTGCCCGAGAACATGGGCGTCTTCGCCGACCTGAGCGTGGCCGAGAACATGCTGCTCGCGGCCCGCGGCGCGCGCACGCTGGATCAACTCGACGGCGAGCGCCTCGACTGGCTGTTCGGTCTGTTCCCGGCGCTGAAGAAGTTCTGGCTCTACCCGGCCGGCAAGCTCTCGGGCGGCCAGAAACAGATGCTCGCCATCGCCCGCGCCATGATCGAGCCGCGCCGGCTGCTGCTGATCGACGAGCCGAGCAAGGGCCTGGCGCCGGCGATCGTGCAGAACCTCATCGCCGCGCTGCGCGAGCTCAAGCGCACGCGCACCACCGTGCTGCTGGTCGAGCAGAACTTCGCGGTGGCGAAGGCGCTCGGCGATCACGTGGCGGTGATGGACGACGGCCGCGTCGTCCACCGCGGCGCCATGGCGGCGCTGGCCGACGACGAGGCGCTGCAGCAGCGCCTGCTCGGCCTGTCGCTGGCGGTGCATCGATGAGCGCCGCCGAGATCGAACCCGCAGTCGCGACCGCGGCTGCCAGCGTGGCCACCGACGCCATTGCGCGACGCCGCTTCGACGCCGTTCCGCTGGCGCTCGTCGTCGTCCTCGCGCTCGCGGCCTGGCCCGCGGTCGGCTCGACCTCGACCTGGATCACGCTGACCCTCGCCGGCCTGGCGATGGGCATGGTCGTCTTCATCACCGCCTCCGGCCTGACGCTGGTGTTCGGCCTGATGGATGTGCTGAACTTCGGCCACAGCCTGTTCATCGCCCTCGGCGCCTATGTCGCGGCCACGGTCTTCGCGGCGCTCGGCGGCTGGGCGGCGTCGCCGAGTCTCGCCCTCAATCTGGCCGTGATCGCGGTCGCGATGCTGGCCGCGATGGCGCTGGCCGGTGCCATCGGGCTCGGCTTCGAGCGCGTCATCGTGCGTCCGGTCTACGGCCAGCATCTCAAGCAGATCCTGGTCACGCTCGGCGGCGCGATCGTGGGCGAGGAGCTCATCAAGGCGGTCTGGGGGCCGCAGCAGATCGCACTGCCGCCGCCCGAAGCCTTGCGCGGCTCGATCCTCATCGGCGAGGTCACGATCGACAAGCTGCGGCTGGTTTCGGTTGTTGTCGGTCTGGTCGTGTTGGGCGCGCTCGTCTACACGCTCAACCGCACCAAGATCGGCCTGCTTATCCGCGCCGGCGTGCAGGACCGCGAGATGGTCGAGAGCCTTGGCTACCGGATCCGGCGCCTGTTCGTCGGTGTCTTCGCGGCCGGCTCGGCACTGGCCGGCCTGGGCGGTTGTCTCTGGGGCATGAACCAGCAGATCGTGGTGCCGCAGATCGGCGGCCAGGTCAACGTGCTCATCTTCATCGTCATCATCATGGGTGGCCTCGGCTCGACGCTCGGCTGCGTCGTCGGCGCGCTGCTGGTCGGGCTGATGACGAACTACGTCGGCTTCCTGGCGCCCAAGCTGACGATGTTCTCGAGCATCGGCCTGATGGTCGTGGTGCTGCTGTGGCGGCCGCAGGGTCTCTACCCGGTGACGAGCCGCTAGGCCCGAGGCGATGTTCGCGCGTCTTCTTTCCCACGACCTGCCGCGCAGCCGCTGGCTCGCCGCAACGCTCGTGCTCGTCGTGCTGGCGCTGGCGCTGACGCCGTTCGTCTTTCCGGGCACCCGCGCCCTCAACGTGGCGGCCAAGGTCATCGTCTTCATCGTGCTCGCGGCCAGCTTCGACCTCCTGCTCGGCTACACCGGCATCGTCAGCTTCGCCCACACGATGTTCTTCGGCATCGGCGCCTACGGCGTCGCCATCGCGTCGACGCGGCTCGGGCCGACCTGGCCGGCGATGGCCGTCGGCGTCGTCGCCGCGCTCGCCGTCTCGCTCGTGCTCGCCCTCGTCATCGGCCTGTTCAGCCTGCGCGTGCGGGCGATCTTCTTCGCCATGATCACGCTCGCCGTCGCCTCGGCGTTCGCGACCCTGGCCTCGCAGCTGTCCGACTTCACCGGCGGCGAGGACGGCCTGACGTTCAAGGTGCCGGAAGCGCTGCAGCCGGTAACGACGTACGTGGCCGAGCCCTTTCTCGGCGCCTCGATCGACGGCCGCTTCGTCACCTACTACGCGATCTTCGCGGTGGCGCTGGTGCTCGTGCTGGCGCTGCTGCGCATCGTCAACTCGCCGTTCGGCCGCGTCTTGCAGGCGATCCGCGAGAACGACTTCCGGGCCGAGGCGATCGGCTACCGCACGGTGGTCTATCGCACCCTCGCGAGCGTGGTCTCGGCGCTGTTCGCCACCGCGGCCGGCGTGCTGCTCGCGATCTGGCTGCGCTACAACGGCCCCGACACCACGCTCTCGTTCGAGATCATGCTCGACGTCCTGCTCATCGTCGTCATCGGCGGCATGGGCACGATGTACGGCGCCGTGATCGGCAGCGCCCTCCTGGTGCTGGCGCAGAACTACCTGCAAGACCTGATGAAGCTCGCCGCTGGCGCCGTTCACGACGTGCCGGTGCTCTCGCAGATCGTCTCGCCGGAGCGCTGGCTGCTCTGGCTCGGCCTGCTCTTCGTGCTTTCGGTGTACTACTTCCCGAGCGGTGTGGTCGGCCGGCTGCGGGCCTCGAGACGGGCGCCGACGCCGTGATCCTGACGACCGCATCATTGCGGCCTTGCCCTCGACAACTGGAGCCACGATGACGTCGCTGACCCGAACCCTGACGCTCGCCCTGTTGCTGGCCGTGCCCACTGCGGTGCTGGCCCAGCAGGCCTACACGACCAAGGTCGTCAACCTGCGCGCCGGGCCTGACCGCGGCTACCCGCTGGTCGTTGTCGTCACCGCGAACACAGCCGTCGACGTCCACGGTTGCGTCGACCGCTACCGCTGGTGTGACGTCACGGCCGGGCCGTACCAGGGCTGGATCTACGCCGGCAACCTGAGCTCGCCCTACGAGAACCGGCGTGTGCCGCTGCTCGGCTACGGCGCCGCCATCGGCCTGCCGATCGTGGTGTTCTCGATCAACAGCTACTGGAACGATCACTACCGGCAGAGGCCGTTCTATCGCGACCGCGATCGCTGGCGGAACCGGCCGCCGCATTTCCGGCCGCCCAGCCGGCCGTATCCCGGCCGCCCCGAGGCGCGCCCACCAACAACGCGCCCGCCCGTCACGCGCCCACCCGGTGGCGGCGGTCGACCCGGCGAAGGTCGCCCGGGCGGTGGCGACGGCGGCCGGCCCGGTCAAGGAGGTGGCGACAGGCCCGGTGGCGGCGACAGGCCGGGCCGCGGCCGCTAACGTCGACAGGCTTCAGATGCGTCGCCTGGGTCGCGCAATTGCGCTCCAGGCGATCAGTGCCAGCAGCGCCACCTGCAGTGGCAGCCGCGCCACCAGGGCCCAGTACGGCACCCCGAACAGCTCGGGGTGCTGCAGCATGTAGAAGTGCGCCGGCGTCACGGCGATCGTGAGCGCGAAGAGGCCGACGCCGGCGGCGCGGCGGCTCGGCCGCCACAGAAGGCCGGCGGCGCCGAGCAGCTCGAAGATGCCGCTGACGAGAACGATGGCGCGCGGCCAGGGCAGGGCGGGCGGAACGATCCGCATCTCGGTCTCCGTCGCTGCGAAGTGAGCGATGCCGCCGATCAGGAACCAGAGGAAGACGATGCCGATGCCGGCAGCGAGCCGGGCCCGGCTCGCTGCCGGCGCTGCATCGTCGGCCGGCATCGGATCAGGCGGCATGGGGTCGGGCCGTGGCGGGTCGAGTGGCATGGCGCGAAGTGGCGGTCGGCGAGGCGAGCGCAGCGCCTGCGGGGTCGGTCGGGGGTGGGCGGCGCCGCAGCGCCGAAGCAACCGTATCATGCGCGGCCACGCCGCTGCAGCCCTCGCCGCCATGCCCTCCGACACCGCAGCTGCTGCTTCTGGCAGCGCGCGCCACACCTTCGCCCCGATGCCGACGAGCGCCTTCATCGGCTACGCCGTCGCCATCGTCGCGGTGCTGCTGACGGCCTGGCTGGCCTTCGATTCTTTGCAGCAGCGCGGCGCCGCTTCCGAGCGCATCACCCGCACCTACGACGTGCTGGTGCGCCTGCAAAGCGTGTTCTCGAGCATGCAGGACGCCGAGACCGGGCAGCGTGGCTACCTGCTCACCGGCGAGGAGAGCTACCTCGAGCCCTACAGCCGCGCCCGCGGCGTGCTGCCCGGCGACGTCCAGACGCTCTACGCGATGACGCGCGGCAACCCCGAGCAGCTGCGCCGGCTCGACGCTCTGGCCAAGGCCATCGACGACAAGCTTGCCGAGTTGGACGAGACGATCACACTGCGGCGCAGCGGCAATGCCGAAGGCGCGCTCGCCGTCGTCCGCACCGACCGCGGCAAGGTGGCGATGGACCGCATTCGCGACCAAACCACCGAGATGGGCCGCGTCGAGCGCACCGCCATCACGGCGCAGCAACGCGACTGGCAGCAGGCGGCGAGCCATTCGGTGTACGTCACGCTCGGCGGCTCGGCCGTTCTGCTGGCCCTGATCGGGCTTGCGTTCTGGTCGGCTCGGCGCAACCACCTCGAGCGCGAAGCGCAGGCCTGGCTGCGCACCGGCCAGGCCTTGATGTCGGAGCGGATGCTGGGCGACCAGCGGCTCGATTCGCTCGGCGACAAGGTGCTCGTCTTCCTCGCCGACTATGCCCAGGCCCAGGTCGCTGCGCTGTATGTCGGCGCCGGTGCCGGGCGCTTTCGGCGCGTCGCCGGCTACGGCACCGGCGCGCTCGATCAGGAGCATGCCGGTGCTGGCCACGGCCTGCTCGATGAGGCCGCCAGGGCCAGGCGCACGCTGCACGTGCGCGACGTGCCGGCCGGTTACCTGACGGTGCGCTCGAGTCTCGGCAGCGCCGATCCGCGCGAGCTGCTGATCGCACCGGCGGTGATCGACGGCGTGGTCCACGCGGTGCTCGAGCTCGGCTTTTTCCGCCCGGTCGGTGCCATCGAGCTGGCCCTCATGGAGAAGTTGTCGGAGTCGCTGGCGGTGGCGGTGCGCGCTTCGAAGGACCGCAGCCGCCTCGAGGAGTTGCTCGAGGAGACGCAGCGCCAGGCCGAAGAGCTGCAGACGCAGCAGGAGGAACTCCGTGTCAACAACGAAGAGCTCGAGGAGCAGGGCCGCGCGTTGCGCGAATCGCAGAGCTCGCTCGAGGAGCAGCAGGTCGAGCTCGCAGCCAGCAACTCGCAGCTCGAGGAGCACACGCGGCTGCTCGAGGACCAGCGCGACGAGCTTTCGAACTCGCAGCGCGAGCTCACCGAAAAGGCCGCCGACCTCGCCCGCATCAGCCAGTACAAGAGCGAGTTCCTGGCCAACATGAGCCACGAGCTGCGCACGCCGCTCAACTCCACGCTGATCCTGGCCAAGCTGCTCGCCGACAACAAGGAAGGCAACCTCAGCGAAGAGCAGGTCAAGTTCGCGAGCACGATCGGCTCGGCCGGCAACGATCTGCTCAAGCTCATCAACGACGTGCTCGATCTGTCGAAGGTCGAGGCCGGCAAGGCCGAAGTCTCGGCCGAGCGTGTCGGCATCGCTCGCCTGGTCGGCTCGTTGGCCGCTTCGTTCGAGCCGATGGCGCGCGAGAAGGGGCTTGCCTACACGGCTGTCGTGGAGGCCGGCGCCCCCGAGCGCATCGTCACCGACGGCCGGCGCCTCGGCCAGATCCTGAAGAACCTGATCTCGAACGCGATCAAGTTCACCGATGTCGGAGAAATCTCGCTGCGCGTCGCCGCCGCCGGCGATTCGGCGGTGTCGTTCGCCGTCGCCGACTCCGGCATCGGCATCGATCCGGCCCAGCACCAGCTCGTCTTCGAGGCTTTCCGCCAGGCCGACGGCAGCACCCATCGCAAATACGGCGGCACCGGCCTCGGCCTGTCGATCTCGCGCGACCTGGCCAAGCTGCTCGGCGGTGAGATCACGCTCGAGAGTCAGGCCGGCGAGGGCTGCGTCTTCACGCTGACGCTGCCACGCGTGGTCGCGCCGAGCGTCGTGGTGACCGAGACGGCGACCGTGGCTGCGAGCGACGGTGCGCCGGTGGCGACGCCGCCGTCGTCACGGCTCGCGCCGGCGCTGCCGGGTGCGTCGGCCGCACCGCCCGCCGCATCCGTGCCTCGGCCTCGGCCTCGCCCCGGCCCCGGCCTCAGCCAAGCGCCGAGCGTCGATGACGACCGCGACCACCTCGAGAATACGAGCCGCGTCATCCTCGTCGTCGAGGACGACGTTCGCTTCGCCACCATCCTGCGCGACCTGGCCCGCGAGATGGGCTTTCAGTGCATCGTCACCCATTCGGCCAACGACGGCATCGAGGCGGCAGTGCGCTTCCGGCCGAGCGCGATCCTGCTCGACATGAACCTGCCCGACCATTCCGGGCTCGGCGTTCTCGACCAGCTCAAGCGCAACCCGCAGACGCGGCACATCCCGGTCCACATCGCTTCGGTGGCCGACCACTCGCACGAGGCTCGCGGGCGCGGTGCGGTCGGCTATGCGCTGAAGCCGGTCAAGCGCGAGCAGCTCGTCGATGCGCTGAAGCTGCTCGAGTCGAAGTTCTCGCAAAACCTCAGGCACCTGCTCATCGTCGAAGACGACGCCGCGCAGCGCGACGGCATGTGCGAGCTGCTCGGCAGCGAGAACGTCGAGATCACGGCCGTCGAGACCGCGGGCGATGCACTGAAGGCGCTGCAGGCGAGGACCTTCGACTGCATGGTCATGGACCTCAACCTGCCCGACCTCACCGGCTACCAGCTGCTGGACAAGATGTCGCAGCAGGACGGGGTCTCGTTCCCGCCGGTGATCGTCTACACCGGCAGCGCCCTCAGCCGCGACCAGGAGCAGGCGCTGCGCCACTTCTCGCGCTCGATCATCGTCAAGGGCGCGCATTCGCCCGGGCGGCTGCTCGACGAGGTGACGCTGTTCCTGCACCAGGTCGAGACCGATTTGCCGGCCACGCACCAGCGCCTTCTGAAGGCGGCGCGCGACCGCGAGTCGGTATTCGAGGGCCGCCGCATCCTGGTGGTCGAAGACGACGTTCGCAACATCTTCGCGCTGACCAGCGTGCTCGAGCCGAAGGGCGTCAAGGTCGTGATCGCGCGCAATGGTCGCGAGGCGCTCGAAGCGCTGCAGAAGACCACGAAGGACGGCGGCGCGGCGGCGGCCATCGACCTCGTTCTGATGGACATCATGATGCCGGAGATGGACGGCCTGACGGCGATGCGCGAGATCAGGAAGCGGCCCGAATGGAAGCGGTTGCCGATCATCGCCCTCACCGCCATGGCGATGAGGGACGACCAGGAGAAGTGCCTCGACGCGGGCGCCAACGACTACATCGCCAAGCCGCTCGACGTCGAGAAGCTGCTCTCGCTCGTGCGCGTCTGGCTGCCGGCCTGAGCCCGCCGGAGCCGCGACGCC
>JAYTYH010000368.1:0-2798 GCA_043742485.1 Rhizobacter sp. | reverse complement strand
GCCGCCGGCGCCACCGCGGCGAACAGATCCGAAGCCTTCCAGGCAAGCCGCTGGGTCAGGGCCGCGCCGTTCGAGAAGCCGCTGGCGAAGACGCGTTTCGGATCGACGCTCAGATGCGTTCCGACGCTGGCGACGAGCGCGTGCACGTAGGCCATGTCGTCGACGCCGTTGTTGCAGGCGTTGCCGCTGACGCAGTTGTAGCCGTGGATGCCGCCGCCGGCGCTCCAGGTCCGGATGCCGCCGGGCGAGAGCGCGTCGCTGCCCGGCACTTCGGTGCCGTTGGCGAACACGACGGCCATCTCGGCCGCCAGCGCCACGCGGTCGATGCAGTGCGGGCTCGTGGTGTCGCCACCCGGGCAGGTCGTCTGCTTCCCGATGGCCTTGTTGCCGCCGCCGCCGTGGAACACGAACGCGACGGCGATCGGCGTCCCACACTGGTAGCCGGCCGGCACCTGCAGGTCGTAGTCGCGATCGGTGTAGCCCGCGACCGCGAAAGTGGCCGACGCAGCGCCGCTCGGCAGCGCCGTGGCCGGGCAGGTGGCGGCGATCGGGTCAGGCGTCGGGCTGTCGGAGCACCGCCGCAGGCCGCGAACGAGGCAACGAGCAAGGCGGCCAGCGCGTTGAGGGTCCATCGTTTCATCGGCCCGGCCATGGACGCACTCCTCATTTGACGAACCACTGAGCATGGCGCCGGGGCTTAAAGGCGAAGGCGCTCCGGCGTAAAGAAAGGCGTCGGGTTGTGCAATCCTCAACGAACGGCAGCGAACGTCTCCAGCAGGGATGCCTTGACTGGCGACGAGCACGGCGAGGGCGCGCTTGGCGTCGACGATGCGCCGGGTGCCACCGACCGAAATGGGCATCGTCTCCAGACCGGCATCCGCGGCGACTGCGCCGCGGCCGCTGAAGCTGTCGAGGGTGAAGACCGCGATGCCGGCGGCGTCGAGCTACTCGACCGAGGCGACCTGGTTGGCGATGGCACCGGCGTCGCCGTGCAGCATGGCTAGGGCCAGCAGCTGGCTGTGTGTCAGCGGCAGCGTCGGCACGACATGAACCTCGATGCGGAAGGTCGGCGCCGCCGCCCAAGCGCCGGGTGCCGACGCCAGCATCGCCAGAGCGGCGAGCAGAACCGCGACAGCTCCGGAGGTTCGTGGCGCCTTCGCTTCAACCGCCTTCGGCGAAGAGCCCGCCCGAGCTCTTCGGCGGCGCCACGCCGAGGTGGCGATACGCCGCCAGCGTCGCGACGCGGCCGCGCGGCGTGCGCTGCAGGAAACCTTGCTGGATGAGGAAGGGCTCGATGACGTCTTCGATGGTGTCGCGCTCCTCGCCGATGGCGGCGGCGACGTTGTCGAGTCCGACCGGGCCGCCGTCGAAGCGGTGGATCACGGCTTCGAGGAGCTTCCTGTCCATGACGTCGAGGCCGTGCAGGTCGACGTCGAGCATGGCCAGGGCGCGGTCGGCGATCGGCTTGGTGATCTGGCCGTCGCCCTTCATGTCGGCAAAGTCGCGAACCCGGCGCAGCAACCGGTTGGCGACCCGCGGTGTGCCACGTGAACGGCGCGCGATCTCGAATCCGCCTTCGACGTCGAGCGGCACCTTGAGCAGGCCGGCCGAGCGGTGGACGATCTTGGCCAGCTCCTCGGCGGTATAGAACTCGAGCCGGGCGACGATGCCGAAGCGGTCGCGCAGCGGGTTGGTGAGCATGCCGGCGCGGGTGGTCGCGCCGATCAGCGTGAACGGCTGCAGCTCGAGCTTGATCGAGCGCGCCGCCGGGCCGTCGCCGATCATGATGTCGATCTGGTAGTCCTCGAGCGCGGGATAGAGGATCTCCTCGACGACGGGCGAGAGGCGGTGGATCTCGTCGATGAAGAGAACGTCGTTCTTCTCGAGGTTGGTGAGGATGGCGGCGAGGTCTTTCGGCTTTTCGAGCACCGGGCCCGAGGTCGAGCGCAGATTGACGCCGAGCTCGTTGGCGATGATGTGGCTGAGCGTGGTCTTGCCGAGGCCGGGCGGCCCGAACAGCAGCACGTGGTCCATCGCCTCGCCGCGCATGCGGGCGGCGCCGATGAAGATCTCGAGCTGTTCGCGCGCCTTGGCCTGGCCGACGTATTCGGCAAGGCCCTTGGGCCGCAGCGCCCGTTCGACCGCCTCCTCGTTCGGCGAGCCGGCGGCGCCGCTGACGACGCGCACGGCGGTGGCTGCAGGGGCGCTGCCGGCGCCGAAATCGTCGGTCTGGATCGACATCGCGCATTATCGAACAGCGAGCCGGACAACCGTCTCGCCATGCGCCACCGCCCCGCTGCCCGCCGGCCTGGCGGCGCTCGCCGCCGGCGACTTCGCGCCGCCGCCGCCGCTCTCGCTGGCGCCTGTCGAAGGGCTCGTCGGGCGCACGCCGGAGCTCGCGCCGCGCCGCTACGCTGCTGCCCGCCGGGCGGCGCGGCCGGGTCACGGCCCGCCTTCGTTGTCCTGAGCTCGCCCAGGAATTCGCCGTGCTGACCCGTCGCCGATGTCCGCGTCCGCATGCGGGTCACGCGCCAATGGCGGGCCGCCCTCGGCGTCGACAATCCGGGTCTTGGGCACGACTGGGCCTGCCATCCCTATCCGCAACGAACCTTCGTGGCAGAACTCCGCTACGACCTTTTTAACGCCGGGAGACCGCACATGAACATGCATTCGAAGAGCCACTCGGGCACCCGCTTCGGGAAGGCGCTACGACGCCTCGTCGCCACCACCACGATCGTCTGCACCGGCCTGGTTTCGGCGCACGGCAGCACGGCCGGCGACGTCGAGATCGGCCACCC
>JAYTYH010000367.1:0-13130 GCA_043742485.1 Rhizobacter sp. | reverse complement strand
CGAAGGCAAGCCCATCGAGCGCGAGGCCGAAGGCTTTCATGCCCGCGTCGTGCAGCACGAGTGCGACCACCTGATCGGCACGCTCTATCCGATGCGCATCCGTGACTTCAGCCGCTTCGGCTTCACCAGCGTGCTGTTCCCCGAGCTCGACCCGGACAGCGACGATTGAGGGAGCGGACGCCGGCAGTTTTGTAAAGGAACGTGTCGCCCGGCGCCGATCGGTCGGCACGTGCGAGGTGTCGCACGTTCAGGGATGACGCGTGCTTGGAGACTTCAAGATGACCCGCATTTCCTTTTTCAACAGGGCGCATCGCGCCAGCCGCGCCGCCGCCCGTGTGGCGCTGGCGGCCTTCGCGTCGCTTCTTCTGATGGGCCAGGTCGCGCACGCACAGGCTGCCTACGTCGACCCGCCCGGCCGCGTCGCCCGCCTGAGCGACGTCACCGGCCAGGTCTGGCTCTATGGCCCCGACAGCAATGAATGGATCGGCGTCGGCCGCAACCGGCCGCTGACGAGCGGCGACCGCATCGCCACCGACAACGGTGCCCGTGCCGACATTGCGCTCGGCACGACGACGTTGCGCCTGGACGCCGCCACCGAGCTCGAGGTCGTGCAGCTCGACGACGCCCGCTTCGTCGTCCATCTCCACAGGGGCAGCGCCGCGGTGCGCATCCGCAGCGCCGCCGCGGCGACAGAGTTCGTGCTCGAGACCGACGAAGGCAGCTTTCGCGCCCAGGCCGTCGGCCGCTACCGCTTCGACCGGCTCGAGCAGGCGAGCGACGTCACCGTGCTCGCCGGACGGGCCGTCTTCGAGGGTCTTAACAGCGCCTTGCCCGTGACGGCCGGCCAGCATGCACAGTTCTGGCTCGATGCCGGCGGCGCGCCGCAATACGCGATGCTGCAGCCGGTGCGCGACGCCTTCACGGCTTTCGTCGACGAGCGTGACCGCGCCGAGGACCGCGTCGCCGTGGTGCGTTATGTCTCGCCGGAGATGACGGGCGCCGACGACCTCGATCGTTACGGCCAATGGGAACAGACACCCGAGTACGGCGCGATCTGGACACCGCGTGAAGTGGCGGTCGGCTGGGCGCCGTACAGCACCGGCCGCTGGGCCTGGGTCAGGCCGTGGGGCTGGACCTGGGTCGACGAGGCGCCGTGGGGCTTCGCGCCGTTCCACTACGGCCGCTGGGTCTATTACCGCGACAGCTGGGGCTGGGCGCCGGGCACCTACGTCGCGCGGCCGGTCTACGCGCCGGCATTGGTGGCATGGATGGGCGGGCCGCGGCTCAGCGTCTCCATCAACATCGGCGGCGGTCAGCCGGTGGGCTGGTTCCCGCTGGCGCCGCGCGAGGTCTACGTGCCCAGCTACCGGTCGAGCCCGGGCTACGTGCGCAACATCAACATCACGCACGTCACCAACGTCACCAACATCACGACGATCGTCAACAACCGCAACGGCGAGGCCGATCGCCGCGACTTCGCGAACCGGCGCTGGCCCAATGCGGTGACGGTGGTGCCGGCGAGCGTGATCACCGGGCGGCAAGCGGTCGGGCCCAGCGCCGTTCAGTTCCGCAGCGACCCGCGCGTCCGCGCCTTCGTCTCCGAGTCCAGGCCAGGTTCGACAACGGCGGCGCCACCGGTCGCGGCACCATCGCCCGTCACGCGGCCGGCCGATGGTCGCGGTGCGCCTCAGCCGCCTTTCGAAGGTCGCGCGCCGGGCGGCATCGGCGGCCGTGGCGATTCGGATCGTCGTCCGGAAGCAGGGCGCACGGAAGGCACGCGAGGAGCGCCGCCGCCTGCAGCCGTGACGTCGCCGGGCGTCCGGCCGCCGGTCGCCGTGCAGGAGCCGACGGCGATCGGCCGGCCGCCGCGTGGCGCGATCGGGCGTGAGCCGGTTGCCGTCGAGCCAGAGCCGTCAACGCGCGTCGCTCCGCCGAGCCCGGTGCGCCGAGGTGCGCCCATCGATGAAGCGTTCGGCCGGCCCGGTGTCACCATCAAGGAGCGCAGGCCACTGCCCGAAGCCGCACCGACGCAACCTCAGGCGGTTCGGCCGATCCAGCCGCAGCCGAGACAGCCGATCGCGCCTGTCGCGCCCATGGCACCCGTCGCGCAGCCGCAGCTGCAACGGCAGCCGCCGTTGTCGAGAGAGGTGCCCGAGGTACAGCGCGTCGTGCCGATGCAGTCGGTGCCGTCGCCACAAGCCGTCCAGCCGGTGCAGCCGATCCAGCCTGTGCCACGCATGGAGCCTCGCGCCGTGGTGCCGCGCGCTGCGGAGTTGCCGCGGGCCGCCGAGTCGCCACGCGCTCCGCAAGCGGAGCGTGCGCCGCCGGTCGATCAGCGCGTCGCTCGGCCCGAGCCGCGCGCGCGCGACTAACGCCGCGAACCCAGAGACGACAAGCAACCCGACAAGCGCGAGCCGGGCGACAAGCAGCGCTAGCGGCCGGCCGACCTCAGCAGCGGCTCGAGCACGGGCCAGACGTTGGCGAGGATGGTCGGATGGGCGGCTGCGGTCGGGTGGATGCGGTCGGCCTGGAACAGCGCTTCGGCCTGCGGAACGTCGGCCACGCCCTTGAGCATGAAGGGCACCAGCGCCGCACCTTCCGCAGTGGCGACGTCGGCGAAGAGTGCGGCAAAGCGCTCGCCGTAGGCGCGCCCATAGTTCGGCGGTAACTGCATGCCGAGGACAACGACCCGCGCGTGCGCTGCCTTCGCGAGCCGGGCCATCTCGGCGAGGTTGGCGCGCGTCATCGTGAGCGGCAGGCCGCGCAGCGCGTCGTTGCCACCGAGCTCGAGCAGCACCAGCTCGGGTCGATGCTCGCGTAGCAGGGAAGGCAACCGTGACAAGCCGCCAGACGTTGTGTCGCCACTGATGCTGGCGTTGATCACCGTGGCGCCGATGTGCTCGCGCGCAAGACGCTGCGCGAGCAATGCGACCCAGCCGCTGCCGCGTGCCAGACCGTACTCGGCCGAGAGAGAGTCGCCGACAACGAGGATCTTGCGGACGGGCGCCGCAGCGAGCGAGAGTGAGGGCATGGCGCCCATGAGCGTCGCCGTGACGAGGGCCGCGCTACAGTGCGCAAACCATCGGCGGCGGGCCGGAGTCAACTCACGAATCGCAACGTCATCCATGTCCCAACCGATCATCGCCGTCGAGCGCCTGACCAAGCAGGTCGTGGACTCGACAGGCACGCTAATTATTCTCCACGAGATCGATTTCACCCTGCCGCCACAACGCTCCGTCGCCATCGTCGGTGCCTCGGGTTCCGGCAAGAGCACGCTGCTTTCGATCATCGCGGGGCTCGACACGCCGACCACCGGCACGGTCAAGCTGGCCGGCATCGATCTGTTCGCCATCGACGAAGACGCGCGGGCACAAGTGCGGGCCGAAAAGCTGGGCTTCGTGTTCCAGAGCTTTCAGTTGCTCGCCAACCTGAACGCGCTCGAGAACGTGATGCTGCCGCTCGAGTTGCAGGGCCGCGCCGATGCGAGAACTCTGGCTACGGAGATGCTGCGCCGGGTCGGCCTCGGCGAGCGCTTGCGGCACTACCCGCGGGTGTTGTCGGGCGGCGAGCAGCAGCGGGTGGCGCTGGCCCGTGCCTTCGTCGTCCGACCCGCTTTGCTGCTGGCCGACGAGCCCACGGGCAGCCTCGACTTCGCTACCGGAGAGACCGTGATGGCGCTCATGTTCGAGCTCAATCGCGAGGCCGGAACGACGCTGGTGCTGGTGACGCACGACAGCGCCATCGCATCGCGCTGCGACGAGCAGATCCGCATCGAGGCGGGCCGCGTCGTCGCGTCGTGAGGCGGCAGCAAGTCAGTTCGTAAACTTGTAGTCGGTCTTCGCCTTCGCCTTCAGTTCGTCGCGGAAGGCTGCTGCCTTTTGCTGCGCTAGGCGTTGCTGGATCTGCGGCTTGACTTCGGCGAGCGGCGGGAACTTGGCTTCGCGCGTATCTTCGAGCTTGATGATGTGGTACCCGAACTGCGTCTTTACCGGCACGTCGGTGAACTCGCCCTTCTTCAACTTGACCATCGCCTGCGAGAACTCGGGCACGTAGTTCGTCGGTGCCGCGAAGTCGAGGTCGCCACCGTTCTCAGCCGAGCCCGGGTCCTTCGAGTTCTTCTTGGCCAGGTCCTCGAACTTGGCACCACCCTTGAGCTGGGCGATGAGCGCCTTGGCGTCGTCTTCCTTCTCGACCAGGATGTGGCGGGCACGGTATTCGGTGCCGCTCGACTGCGCCTTGAACTTGTCGTATTCCTTCTGGATGTCGGCGTCGCTGACGACGACCTTCTTGTCGAGGTCGTTCGAGAGCATGCCGATCAGGATGCTCTGGCGCGCCACCTCCATCTGCGACTTGAACTCAGGCGAGCCGCCGAGACCGCGGCGCTCCGCTTCCTGGGCCAGGATCTCGTCGGTGACGACCTTGTCACGGACCAGCTTGTCGATGTCTGGCGGCAACTGCTGCTGGCGTTGCGCGGCCTGGCGCTTGACCTGCTCGAGAATGCTGTCGACGCGCGCCTTCGGCACGGGCTTGCCGTTGACGACGGCGATGTTCTGGGCCTGCAACGCGAGCGGAGCCAGGCTGGCGGCGACCGCGATGACGCTGGCAGCGATGAAACTCTTCTTCATGAAGGTGCCTTTCGGGCGGAACGGTGGTGTGAGATGTCGTCGGCGGGTCGGGAAGAGCCTGCCGGTCCGGAGCGCGATCAGGCTCGTCGGGGGACTTGGGCGTCGATGGCGAGGGCGTGAATTCCGCGCGGCATCAAAGTATCCAGAGCATCATATACGAGGCGATGCCGGGCTACGCGGCCGAGGCCATCAAAGCGCGCGCTCGTGATCTCGATGCTGAAGTGGCGACCTTCGCGGGCGCCGGCGTGGCCGACGTGGAGGTGGCTGTCGTCATGCACGGCGAGAGACTCGGGCGCCAGCGACGCGCGCAAGGCCGCCTCGATCTCGATGGCGTCGACGCTCACGACGGCTCCCGTGGCGCGGTGCCGGCGCCCGCGCCGGCCGCCGAATCTGCAGCCGGCGCGTCGTCCTCGGCGTGGCGCGACATGTAGAAACCCTGCGCGACCATGAACAAGAGCATCAGGCCGCTCAGACCGAAGACCTTGAAGGTGGCCCAGGTCGAGGTCGAGTAGTTGTAGGCCACGTACAGATTGGCGAAGCCCATCAGCGCAAAGAAGATCACCCAGGCCAGGTTGAGGCGCTGCCAGGCCAGCCTGGGCAACTGCAGCTGTTCGCCCACGAGTTTCTGCAACAGGTTTTTGCCGAACAGTGCCTGGCTGGCCCAGAACACCACGCTCATCAACCAGTACAGAACGCTCGGCTTCCACTTGATGAAGGTGGGGTTGTGGAACCAGACCGTGGCACCGCCGAGCACGGCGACGATGCCGAAGGTCGCCCACAGCATGGTGTCAACCTTCTTGCCGCGAACGAGCAGCAAGGCAATCTGCAAAAGCGTCGCGACGATGACGACGATGGTCGCCAGCAACACCGGCGCCTCGGTGGGGCCGACACTGCCGCCGGAGACGGCAAAGCCGAAATGCTCGGTCGCGAAACGCGCGGCGGCATTAGCGTTGGCATCGGCCAGCTTGAAGGCGCCGAAGAACAGGATGATCGGAAGGAGGTCGAAAAGAAACTTCATCGGCGAACCGCGGGCAGGGGGGGATGCCCATCGCGGAAGGGGCAAAGTCTATCGTTCCTGAAGCACTGCAGACGCGGGGTCGTTCGGGGAAGTCCCTGTAACGAGAACGACTTCGCATCCGTTACCGTCGCTGACAGTCCTATTGCCCCAGGAGTTGAAGATGCGCGCGCCCCTCTTTTCGTTCACCAAGATTTCGTTCACCCAGACCACCCTTGGCCTCGCCGTGGCCGTCGCCTTCGCGACCGCGAGCGGCACCGCCTTGGCGCAGGCCAAGGCCGGCGCCAAGCCACTTCAGGGCCAGGTCGTCAAGATGGCCTGGATCGACCCGCTCTCGGGCCTGATGGGCCCGGTCGGCAACAACCAGCTGAACAGCTGGAAGTTCGAGATCGACAAGTTCAATGCCAACAACCCGGCGGGCGTGAAGTTTGAGATCGTGGGCATCGACAACAAGCTTTCGCCCACCGAAAGCCTGAACGCGCTCAAGTCGGCCACCGACCAGGGCATCCGCTACATCATCCAGGGCAACGGCTCCTCGGTGGCGCTGGCTCTCATCGACGCGATCAACAAGTACAACGAGCGCAACCCGGGCAAGGAAGTGATCTTCCTGAACGAGGCGGCGGTCGATCCTGATCTGACCAACAGCAAGTGCAGCTTCTGGCACTTCCGCTTCGACGCCGACACGACCATGAAGATGGAGGCGATGACGACCTTCATGAAGGACCAGAAGGACATTCACAAGGTCTACATCTTCGGCCAGAACTATTCCCACGGCATTCAGGTCGCCAAGTACGCCAAGGAAGATCTGAAGAGGAAGCGCCCGGACATCGAGATCGTCGGCGAAGACCTCCACCCGATCGCCCAGGTCCGGGACTTCTCGCCCTACATCGCCAAGATCAAGGCCTCGGGCGCGGACACGGTCATCACGGGCAACTGGGGATCGGACCTGTCGCTGCTGGTCAAGGCTGCCGTCGAGGGCGGCTACACCGGCAAGTTCTTCACCTACTACACCGGCGTGACAGGCACGCCGACGGCGCTCGGCAAGAACGGTGAAGGCAAGGTCTTCCAGGTCGGCTACGGCCTGCCCAACATGGGCGGCGAGACCGACAAGGACATCGCTGCCTTCAAGGCCAAGTACAAGGACGACTACTACACCTTCGCCATCACCCGCATCCTCGAGGCGCTGTCACTGTCGATGGCCCAGGCCAAGTCGACCGACCCGGTCAAGGTCGCCTTCGCGATGGAAGGGCTCAAGTGGAAGAGCACGGTGGGCGGCGATGTCGAGATGAGAAAGAGCGACCACCAGCTCCAGCAACCGCTCTATCTGGGTGTCTGGGAAAAGGCCAGCGCCAAGTACCCGAACGACATGGAGAACACAGGCATGACGCTTGCCCCGGCAGCCATCTATCCGAACTACGTGTCGAGCACGCCGACAAGCTGCCAGATGAAGCGCCCTTCGGCCTCCTGATCCGCATCTGACTTTCGCGGGGCCCGGGCGCTGGCGACTCGGGCCCTTTTACTTCCAGTCATTCAAACGGATCGCGCAGTACCGATGGAGTTCTTCACCATCTCGATGCTGAACGGCCTCAGCTACGGGCTACTGCTGTTCATGCTGAGTTCGGGCCTGACGCTGATCTTCAGCATGATGGGCGTGCTGAACTTCGCCCATGCCAGCTTCTACATGATCGGCGCCTATGTCGCGTATTCGATCGCCAAGTTCACCGGTTTCTGGCCCGGCCTGGTTCTGGCTCCGCTGGTGGTCGGCGCGATCGGCGCGCTGTTCGAGCGGGTCTGCCTGCGCCGTGTCCATAAGTTCGGGCACGTTCCCGAGCTGCTCATCACCTTCGGGCTGTCGTTCGTGATCATCGAGCTGGTGTTGCTTATCTGGGGCCGCACCGCCGTCGTTTTTCCGCCGCCCGAATTCCTGCGCGGGCCGGCCTTCACCATCATCAATTCGTCGGCCAGCGGCCTGCACGTGGTCTCCGGCGCCGCGACGTCGGCGATGTGCACCGCGGCCGATGCGGCGGTGCGCGTCGTCTGCTCGCCGTTTCCCGCCACGCGCGGCTTCATGATGCTCGTGGCGCTGGCGATGCTGGTCTCGCTCTGGCTGCTGCTCACTCGGACGCGCGTCGGCCTCGTCATCCAGAGCGCGCTGACCCACCCGGAGATGGTCGAGTCGCTCGGCCACAACGTGCCGCGCGTGTTCATGCTGGTGTTCGGGGCCGGAGCTGCTCTCGCCGGCCTGGCTGGCGTGATTGGCGGCGTCACCTTCGTCACTGAACCGGCGATGGCGGCGACGGTGGGTTCGATCATCTTCGTCGTCGTCGTCGTCGGCGGCATGGGCTCGCTCGCCGGCGCGTTCGTGGCGTCGCTGCTGATCGGCATCATCCAGACTTTCGCGGTCGCTCTGGACTACTCGCTGCTGGATCTCGTCAAGGCCGTCGGCCTGGTGCCGGGCGGCGAACCGGGAACCCTGCTGAAGATGCCGATCTCGCAGGTGGCGCCGATCCTGCCCTATCTGTTTCTCGTCCTCATCCTGATTTTCCGGCCCAAGGGCCTGCTCGGGACGCGGGAAGGCTGACCGTGAGCGCTTTGCCTCCGATCGCCGTCGCGCGCCAAGCCACGCAGGCACGCTCGCCGCTCACTGCGCGCATCGTGACCTGGGGCGTCTACGCGCTGCTGTTGCTGGTGGCGCCGCTCGTCTTCACGAGCAACCTCGACCTCTCCATCCTCTCGCAGATCGGCATCGCGATCGTGGCCTGCCTGTCGTACAACATGCTGCTCGGTCAGGGCGGCATGCTGAGCTTCGGGCACGCCGTCTACACCGGCTTGGCCTCCTTCGTCGCCATCCATGCACTGATCGGCGTTGCCGACGGCAGCTTTCCCATCCCGGTCAGCCTGATTCCGCTGGTCGGTGGCTTTGCCGGCATGGGCTTCGCCGTCGTCCTCGGCTACGTGACGACGAAAAAGGCCGGCACGCCGTTCGCGATGATCACGCTCGGCATCGGCGAGCTGGTGTTCGCGATGTCGCTGATGGTTCCGGAGTTCTTCGGCGGCGAGGGCGGCGTCTCGGCCAATCGCACCGCAGGCGCGCCTTTGCTGGGTATCACCTATGGCCCGCTGATCCAGGTCTACTACCTTCTGGCGGCCTACACGCTGATCAGCACAGCGGCCATGTACGCGTTCACGCGCACGCCGCTCGGTCGCATGCTGAACGCGGTTCGCGACAACCCGGAGCGCGTCGAGTTCATCGGCTACAGCACGCAGCGGGTGCGCTACTTTTCCTTCGTCATTGCCGGCTTTTTCGCGGGTATCGCTGGTGGCATGTACGCGATGAGCTTCGAGATCGCCACCGCCGAGGTCGTCGGTGCCTATCGCTCGGGCGCCTATCTGCTGTTTACCTTTCTCGGTGGTGCCACCATCTTTTTCGGACCCATCATTGGTGCGGTCCTGATGGTGTTGAGCTCCGTTCTGTTGTCGGAGATGACCAAGGCCTGGCAGCTCTACCTCGGCCTGATCTTCCTCTTCATGGTGATGTACGCGCCGGGAGGCATCGCCAGTCTGATCCTGATGAACGTGCGGGTCGCCGCCCACCGCAAGCTCCACCGACTCTGGCGCGGGTACGTGGCGCTCGCCGTCTCGGCGCTGGTGTTGCTGGCGGGCGTCGGCGCGATCATCGAGATGGTGTATCGCCTGCAGCTCGACGCCAACGGCGAGTCGACGCTGCGCTTCTTCGGCGTGATGCTCGACGCCCGCGGCGCCGGCAGCTGGATCGGTGCGGCAGTGGTGGCCGCCATCGGCTTCGCCGCCTTCGAGGTCGTGCGCCGGCGTTTCGCTCGCGCCTGGGGCGCGGTGCAGGCCGAGATCGAGGCCGACCTGACGTTCAAGGAGCCGGCATGAGCGCTGCCCTGGCGATCGAGCTCAAGGGCGTCCGCAAGTCGTTCGGCAAGACCGAGATCATCCGTGGCTGCGACCTCGCCGTCGCGCCTGGCGAGCGCGTCGCCATCATCGGACCGAACGGGGCCGGCAAGTCGACGCTGTTCAACCTCATCAGCGGCCGCTTCGGGCCCACCAGCGGCGAGATCCTGCTCAACGGCAAGCGCATCGACGGGCTGCTGCCGTACCAGATCAGCCGGCTCGGCCTTGCCCGCAGCTTCCAGATCTCGAACATCTTCGGGCGCCTCTCCGTGTTCGAAAACCTGCGCTGCGGCCTGCTCTGGTCGATGGGCTACCGCTACGCGTTCTGGAAGTTCCTCGCCGACCTGCGCGATGCCAACGAGCGCGCCTCCGAGCTGGTCTCGATGATGCGACTTGAGAAGAAGCGCGATACCCTGGCGATGAACCTCACCTACGCCGAACAGCGCGCGCTCGAGATCGGCATCACCATCGCCGGCGGAGCCAATGTTGTGCTGCTCGACGAGCCTACCGCGGGCATGAGCAAGAGCGAGACGGCGCGCTTCATCGACCTGATCCGCGAAGTCACCGTCGGCAAGACGCTGCTTACGGTCGAACACGACATGGGTGTCGTCTTCGGCCTCGCCGACAAGATCGCGGTGCTGGTCTACGGCGAGGTCATTGCCTTCGACGTGCCCGATGCCGTGCGCGGCAATGCCCGCGTGCAGGAGGCCTACCTTGGCTCCGTGCTTGCCGACGCGCATGCCACGAGTCAGCATGCCTGAACCGTCGCACGACATGCTTCAGCTCACCGACCTCCACGCCTACTACGGCAAGAGTCACATCCTGCACGGCGTCGACATGCGCGTCGGCGAAGGCGAGATCGTGAGCCTGCTCGGCCGCAACGGCTCCGGGCGTTCGACGACGGTCAAGGCGATCATGGGCCTTGTCCACGGCGAAGGCTCGATCCGCCTGCGCGAACGCGAGATTCTCGGTACGAAGACCTTCGACATCGCCCACGCCGGCATCGGCTACGTGCCCGAGAACCGCGACATCTTTCCCAAGCTCACGGTGCACGAGAACCTGCAGCTCGGCGAGAAGCGCGGCAAGGCCGGCAAGAAGAAGCCGCGTTGGACATACGCAGACATGTACAAAATTTTCCCGCGTCTGAAGGAGCGAGAGCACACCGAAGCCGGCGTGCTTTCCGGCGGCGAGCAGCAGATGCTCACGCTGTGCCGCACGCTGATGGGCGACCCGGACCTGATCATGATCGACGAGCCCACCGAGGGCCTGGCGCCGAAGATCGTCGATCTCGTCGCGGAGTATCTTAAGGAGCTCAAGAATCGCGGTGTCTCGGTCCTGCTGGTCGAGCAGAAGCTGACGATCGCGCTGGCGATCTCCGAACGCTGCTACGTGATGGGCCACGGCGCCATCGTCTTCGAGGGAACGCCCGCCGATCTGCGTGCCGATGCCGACGTGCGCAAGGAGTGGCTCGAGGTTTGATGTCACCGCAGGGACATCGGTTTTCAGGGTCGAACACCTAGAATCTGGAAGATGTGTTTTTTGCTTGCGCGAGCGGTTCGCCGGGCTTCCTGAGAGGTTTCACATGGGTGCCCATTACGAAGTTCGTGGCGGCGATGTCGCCGTCATTACGCTCGACAACCCGCCCGTCAACGGGCTCGGCTACGACACCCGGGTCGGCATCGTCGCTGGCCTCGCGAAAGCGCTGGCCGACGGTGCCGTCAAGGCGGTCGTGCTCACCGGCACCGGCAAGGCCTTCTCGGGCGGTGCCGACATCCGTGAGTTCGGTTCGCCGAAGGCAGTTGCCGAGCCCAACTTGCTGTCGGTGATCGCCGCTGTCGAGGCCAGCACCAAGCCCGTGGTGGCGGCACTGCACAGCGTCGTCATGGGTGGCGGCCTCGAGCTGGCGTTGGGCTGCCACTACCGCGTCGCCGCGCCGGGCACGCTGGTCGCGCTGCCTGAGGTGAAGATCGGTCTGATCCCCGGCGCCGGTGGCACGCAGCGGTTGCCGCGCGTGCTCGGCATCGAGACTGCGCTCAACATGATCGTCAGCGGCGAGCCGGTCAAGAGCGAACTGCTCGCGAAGCTGCCGGGGCAAAAGCTGTTCGACAAGATGGCCGAAGGCGATGTCGTCGACGCTGCGGTGGCCCTCGCCCGCGAAAAGGCCGACCAGCGGCCGCTGCCGATGACGAAGCACCTCAAGATCGAGTACGCCAACGCCGACGCCTACTTCCAGTTTGCCCGCAACATGGTTGGCGGCATGTCGAAGAACTTCCCGGCGCCGCTCAAGTGCATCGACGCCGTGGCCGCGTCGACGCGGATGAGCTTCGACGACGGCATGAAGTTCGAGCGCGAGATCTTCACGGCGCTGATGTTCACGCCGGAATCGAAGGCGCTGCGCCATGCCTTCGTGGCCGAGCGTGCCACGACGAAGATCGCCGACGTGCCGGCGGACACACCGGTGCGCGCCATCGCCAAGGTGGCCGTGATCGGCGCCGGAACGATGGGCGGCGGCATCGCAATGAACTTCCTCAATGCTGGCCTGCCGGTCGTGATGCTCGAAATGAAGCAGGAGGCGCTCGACAAGGGCGTCGGCATCGTGCGCAAGAACTACGACTCGCAAGTCAAGAAGGGCAAGCTCAAGCAGGACAAGCTCGATGAGCGCATGGCGCTGTTGAGCACGACGCTGAAGTACGACGACCTGAAAGACGCCGACCTGGTGATCGAGGCGGTGTTCGAGGACATGGGCGTCAAGGAGCAGGTCTTCAAGACGCTCGACGAGGTGATGAAGCCGGGCGCCATCCTCGCCTCGAACACCTCGACGCTTGACCTGAACCGGATCGCCTCGTTCACCAGGCGCCCGCAGGACGTGATCGGGATGCACTTCTTCAGCCCCGCCAATGTCATGAAGCTGCTCGAGGTCGTGCGCGGCGAGAAGACCGCGAAAGACGTGCTTGCCACGGTGATGCAGCTCGGCAAGAAGATCAGGAAGACCTGTGTGGTCTCGGGGGTGACCGACGGCTTCATCGGCAACCGCATGATCGAGCAGTACTCGCGCCAGGCTGGCTTCCTGCTCGAAGAAGGCGCGACGCCAGCGCAGGTCGACAAGGCGATGGAGAAGTTCGGCATGGCGATGGGGCCGTTCCGGATGGGCGACCTCGCCGGCAACGACGTCGGCTGGTACATCAGGAAGCGCCGCTATGTCGAAAAGCCCGACATCCGCTATTCGAAGACGGCCGACCTGCTGTGCGAACTGGGCCGCTTCGGCCAGAAGACGGGCGCCGGCTGGTACGACTACGCGCCGGGCAAACGCGATGCGATCCTGAGCAAGGTCGTCACCGACATGCTCGACAGGCACCGCGCCGACCTCGGCATCACGCCGAGGAAGATCAGCGACGAGGAAATCGTGCATCGCCTGGTCTATGCGCTCGTCAACGAGGGCGCGAAGATCGTCGACGAAGGCATCGCCCAGCGTGCGAGCGTGCGCCCGCCCATCGGCGTGAGCGAGGCAAACGTCACGACACCACGGGCCCACACCACCTCGTCGATGCCCGGCAGATCGATCTCGAGCTGGA
>JAYTYH010000366.1:0-5706 GCA_043742485.1 Rhizobacter sp. | reverse complement strand
GGCGCCGGCCGCCAGGCGCGGGTTGAGCGAGGCGTACGGGTCCTGGAAGATGATCTGCATGTCGCGCCGGCGCTGGCGCAGCCGCTCGGCGCCGAGGCCGACGAGCTCCTCGCCGCCCAGCTTCACCGAGCCCGCGGTCGGCTCGATCAGGCGCAGCACCGACTTGCCGGTGGTCGTCTTGCCGCAGCCCGATTCACCGACCAGGGCCAGCGTCTCACCGGCGGCGATGGTGAACGAGACGCCGTCGACCGCGCGCACCGGCCGCGCCGGCGCCCCGAACCAATGGCGCGTGCCGACGAAGTGCTTCTTCAGGTCGCGCACTTCCAGAAGCGGCGCCAGGCCCGCGGCGGCGGCGCCGGCCGCCACCGGATCCACGACGGCGCTCATGCGGCCAGCGCCGTCGGCGGCACCGGTGCCGGCGTCTGCATCACGCGCAGCACCTCGTGGCAGGCGACCTGGTGATCGCTGCCGAGCGGCGTCGTCAAGGGCGGCATCTCGCGCCCGCAGCGCTCGACCCGGAAGGCGCAGCGCGGTGCGAACGGGCAACCGGTGCCGAGCTCCTGCGGCGACGGCACCATGCCCGGAATCTCCGTCAGCCGCTCGGCGGCGGTGTTCATCGACGGCATCGATGCCATGAGCGCCCGCGTGTAGGGGTGCAGCGGCGCGTCGAAGAGCGCATCGACGCTGGCTTCCTCGACCTTCTTGCCGGCGTACATCACGACGACGCGGTCGCAGCTCTCGGCGACGACGCCGAGGTCGTGCGTGATCATCACCATGCCCATGCCGAGGCGCTGCTGCAGGCCGCGCAGGAGCGCGAGGATCTGGGCCTGGATCGTGACGTCGAGGGCGGTCGTCGGCTCGTCGGCAATCAGCAGCTCGGGGTTGCAGGCCAGCGCCAGGGCGATCATCACGCGCTGGCGCATGCCGCCCGAGAGCTGGTGCGGATACTCGGCGACGCGCCGCTCGGGCTCGGCGATCTTGACCAGCCGCAGCATCTCGATCGCCCGCACCGTCGCCTCGCGCCGGCCGACGTGCTGGTGCAGCATCACCGTCTCGGCGATCTGGTGGCCGATGCTGAGCACCGGGTTGAGCGAGGTCATCGGCTCCTGGAAGATCATCGAGATGCGGTTGCCGCGAATGGCCCGCATCCGGCGCTCCGAAAGGCCCAGCAGGTCGGTGCCACGAAAGCGGATCGCGCCGCCGGCGAAGCGCCCGGGCGGCGTCGGCACCAGGCGCAGGATCGACAGTGCCGTGACGCTCTTGCCGCAGCCCGACTCGCCGACGATGCCGAGCGTGCGGCCGGCCTCGACCTGGAACGACACGCCGTCGACCGAGCGCACGGTGCCGGCCAGGGTGTCGAACCAGGTGTGCAGGTTCTCGACCTCGAGCAGCACCTCGGGTGCCGCGCCCGCGGCGGCGACCTCGCTGCCTGTGGCCGTGCTCACAGCTGGCGCGCCAGGCGCGGATCGAGGGCGTCGCGCAGGCCGTCGCCGAGCATGTTGATCGCCAGCACCGTCGCCGCCAGCAGCAGGCCCGGGCAGACGATGATGTGGAAGGCGACGGCGACGACGTTGCGGCCCTCGGCCATCATGTTGCCCCAGCTCGGCACCTGCGCCGGCACGCCGACGCCGAGGAACGACAGCGCCGCCTCGGTGAGCACGGCGGCGGCGGCGATGTAGGTCGCCTGCACGACCAGCGGCGTGACGATGTTGGGCAGCACGTGGCGCCACAGCACCGCCGGCAGGCGGGTGCCGATGGCGTGAGCCGCCTCGACGAAGAGCTGCTCGCGCAGGGTCAGGGCGAGCGAGCGCACCAGCCGCACCACGCGCGGCACCTGCGGGACCGTGATGGCCACGATCACGGTCGTCAGGCTGGCCCGGATCACCGCCATCAGTGCGATCGCGAGCAGGATGTCGGGGATCGCCATCAGGCCGTCCATCACCCGCATCACCGGCCCTTCGGTCCAGCGCACGAAGCCGGCGACGAGGCCGAGCACGACGCCGATCACCGTCGCCAGCACGGCGGTGGCCAGGCCGACGGCGAGCGAGACCCGGCCGCCGTAGACGGCGCGGCTGAAGACGTCGCGGCCGAGCGCGTCGGTGCCGAAGCGGTGCTCGGCCGAGGGCGGCAGCAGGCGCGCCAGCGGGTCGATGTCCTGCGGGTCGTGCGTCGCGACCCACGGCGCGGCGAGCGAGAGCAGCGCGAGGCCGATCAACAGCGCAGCACCGAGGATCAACGTCGGGTGCTTGCGCAGCCAGCGCCAGCGCAGCGACGGCGCGGCGTGGGCGGCGAGCGGAAAGGTCGTCTCGGCCATGGTCGCTGCGCGCTCAGTACTGGATGCGCGGATCGAAGAGCCGGTAGCTCAGGTCGATCAGCAGGTTGACGAGCACGTAGACGCCGGCCGAGAGCAGCAGCACGCTCTGGATCACCGGGTAGTCGTGGCGCTGCACCGACTCGATGACCAGCCGGCCGACGCCGGGAATGGCGAACACCGTCTCGGTGACGACGACGCCGCCGATCAGGAGCGCGATGCCGACGCCCACCGTCGTGGCGATCGGGATCGCGGCGTTGCGCAGCGCGTGGCCGAGCACGGCGAGCACGCCCAGACCCTTGGCGCGCGCCGTGCGGATGTAGTCCTCGTGCAGCACCTCGAGCACGGTGGCGCGGGTCATGCGCGTGACCAGCGCGATGTAGACGAGAGCCAGGTTGACGCTCGGCAGCGCCAGGCTGCGCAGCCACGGCCCGACGCCTTCGGAGATGCTCACGAAGCCCTGCGCCGGGACCCAGTGCAGCTGCATGGCGAAGACCCAGATGAGCAGGTAGCCGACCAGGAACACCGGCACCGAGAACGCCAGCACGGCGAACACCATCACCAGGCGGTCGACCCAGGAGCCGGCACGGTAGGCCGCCAGCACGCCGAGCGGAATGGCGACGACGAGCGTGAGAGTCATCGTCAGCACCGCGATCGAGAGCGTCGGCTGCAGGCGCTGCGCGAGCAGCTCGGTGACCGGCACCTGGGTGAAGATCGAGGTGCCCAGATCGCCGGAGAGGAGGCGGCCGGCCCAGAGTGCGAACTGCTTCCAGAGCGGCTGGTCGAGGCCGAGCGCCACGTGCAGGCGGGCGATGTCTTCGCCGCTCGCCAGATCGCCGGCGATCAGCGCCGCCGGGTCGCCCGGCGCGAGGTGGATGAGCAGGAAGACGAAGACCGCCACCACCGCCATGACCGGCACGGTGGCGAGCAGGCGCCTAAAGACGTAGCCCAACGGACCGTTTATTTGTCGAGCACCCAGGGGTTCGGGATGCTCCACCACTTGTCCATGTTCTTCACGGTCTTGCGCACGCCGTAGGCCGGCGAGTACTGGCCGAAGAAGGCGTACGGAACGACCTCGTAGGCGCGCCTCTGGAACGCGTCGAGCGCTTCCTTGCGCTTGGCCGGCACCGACTCGCGCAGCCAGGCGGCGCGCAGCTCGTCGAGCGTCTTGTCGCACGGCCAGCCAGGCATGCTGTTGCCGCACGACGCGCCAAGGTAGGCGTTGGTGATCGGCGAATCGGCGTCGAACTGGCCGGCGACGGTGACGTAGACGTTCCAGCCGCCGGCCTCGGGCGCCTCCTTCTTCGAGCGCCGGGCGGTAACGGTGGGCCAGTCCATCGACTGCGCGTCGACGTTCATGCCGATGCTCTTCAGCGTCTGGATCGTGACCAGCGCGGCGGCGTTGAGATAGGGCACGTCGGTCGGCAGCAGCACCACGACCTTCTCGCCCTTGTAGCCCGACTCGGCGAGCGCCTGCTTGGCCGCGGCGAGGTCGGTCCTGCGGAACGGATCGGCACCGGCCGCGGTCTCGTTCGGCGCGCCGCAGATGAAGAAGCTCGCGCAGTAGGTCATGCGCATGTCGAGCGGGTAGCCCATGCCAGCGGTGAACTTCTCCTGGTTCACGGCGTGCAGCACGGCCTGGCGCGCCTTGGCGTTGTTGAACGGCGGGAACAGCTGGTTGAAGACGATCCAGCCCTGATACGCGCCGCCGGATCCGAGCCGGACGTTCGGGTCGGAGCGGAGCGGCGTGATGTAGTCCGGCGGCACCTGCTCGACCATGTCGACCTCGCCGTTGCGAAGCGCCGCCGTGGCGGTGTTGGAGTCGGGCAGCACGAGCCACTCGACGCGGTCGAACTTCGGCGTCTTGTTGCCCGACAGACCGCTCGGCGGCTCGCTGCGGCCGACGTAGTTCGGGTTGCGCAGGAAGACCAGCTTGCTGCCCGGCACCCACTCGTCGCGCTTGAAGAGGAAGGGCCCGGAGCCGACGATCTCGGTGAGCGGCGCGGTCGTCGGCATCTTCGCCAGCCGCTCGGGCATCACCACGGTCGGAAAGCCCGACGGCTTGGCCAGGCCCTCGAGGACCAGGCCGAACGGCTCCTTGAGCGTCAGCGTGAAGGTGGCCGGGTCGACGACCTTCCACTCGCCGCCCGCCGCCGTCATGGCGCGGCCGATGCCGTCGCGGCTGGCCCAGCGCTGCAGCGACGCCACCGTGTCGGCGGCGGTGACGGCGCTGCCGTCGTGGAACCTGAGGCCCTTCCTCAGCGTGAAGGTCCAGAGCTTGCCGTCCTTCGAGGTCGTGTACTTGTCGACCATCTGCGGCTTGGGCACGCCGTTGGCGTCCTGCGCGAACACGGTGTCGAAGACCATGTAGCCGAAGTTGCGCGTGATGTAGGCGGTGGTGAACGACGGGTCGAGGATCTTCACGTCGGCGTGCGGCACGAAGCGGAAGGTCTTGGTCTGAGCCAGCGCCGCCGGCGCCGCGAAGGCGAAGGTCGCGGCGAGCAGGGCGGCGAAGCGGGCAAGCGAGGTTCGTGTCATGGGGTCTCCTGGAAATCGGGGGTTCGGGGCAAGAGCGTCAAGAGCGGCAAGAGCTCGCGTCAGGGCAGCGGCCACTTGGGTCGACGCACCTTGCGGTAGGGCAGAGTCGACAGGTCGCGCGTCACCGAGCCGGGGGCGTCGGTATAGATCACGTGGCGCGCCACCTTCGCGTACGACGCGTAGAAATGCTGCGACGACTTGACGACGACGATCTTCTTCGCCGCGAGGTCGGTGCCCATCTGCGTGAACATGTCGGTGCCCATGGCCTGGCCGCGCAGCGTGATGAGCACGATCTCGATGCCGGCGGTCTCGACCAGGGCCGAGTCGCCGAGCGGCATCGGCGCGCCGGCCAGGCCGGTCATGTGCATGTCGGCGATCAGCGCCTTGACCGTGCAGAGCACGTCGACCGGCTCGCCCGAGAGCGGGCTGACCTTGCCACCGAGGCGCAGCATCAAGGTGGCGCCGACGCCGGCGTCGAAGGCGATGCGTACGGCGCCCGGGTCCCAGAGCGGGCCGAGGGCGGCGTTGCCGATGCCGCGCTCGAGCAGCCGGCGAAGGATGAAGGTCGAGTCACCGGCGGCGCCGCCACCCGGGTTGTCGGCGCCGTCGGAGATCACGACCGGGCCGCCGTCGAAGGCGAGTGCCTGGTCGAGCGCGGCGTCGATGCCGGGGATGGCCGGCGTGAGCTGCTCGCGCATCGCGATCAGCTCGTCGGCGAGGCGGCGCGCGAGCTGATGCGCCTTGGCCGCATCGGCGTCGGCGTAGACGAGCACCTTGGTGCCCATGTCGGCGACGTCGCCCCAGGCGAAGCCGTGCGTGATCGAGATCGAGAGGATGCCGTCGTGGCCCTCGAGCGC
>JAYTYH010000365.1:0-4583 GCA_043742485.1 Rhizobacter sp. | reverse complement strand
TCCTGCTGCAATTCGGCGAGCTGGCTCATGCTGGCCACCGCACTGACGGTGGTGGCCACGCCGGTCACGCGCTGCGCGATCACGAACTCTTCTTCCTCGTTCGGATAGTCGACCAGCACCTTCATCATGAAGCGGTCGACCTGCGCCTCGGGCAGCGGGTAGGTGCCTTCGGTCTCGATCGGGTTCTGCGTCGCCATCACAAGGAACGGCTCGGGCACCTTGTGGGTCTCGCCCGCGATCGTGACCTGGCGCTCCTGCATCACCTCGAGGAGCGCGCTCTGCACCTTGGCCGGCGCGCGGTTGATCTCGTCGGCGAGCAGCAGGTGCGTGAACACCGGCCCGAGCGAGGTCGAGAACTCGCCGGTACGCGGATTGAAGATGCGCGTGCCGACCAGATCGGCCGGCACCAGGTCGGGCGTGAACTGGATCCGCTTGAAGGTGCCGCGCAGCGTTTGCGCCAGGGTCTTGACCGTGAGCGTTTTGGCCAGGCCGGGCACGCCTTCGACGAGCAGGTGGCCGTTGGCGAGCACGGCGACCATCACGCGCTCGAGAAAATGGTCCTGGCCGACGACGACGCGCTTGACTTCGTAGAGCACGCGCTCCATCAGCGTCGCGGCTTCGGCGGAGGCGGTAGCGGTGTCGGTCATTGCGAACTTCGGATGAGTGATCAGAACGGCGGCATGCCGGCGGCCGCGGCGGCGTTCTCGATCGGCACGGCAAAGCCGATGCCGATGAAGACACGCTGCCGGTTCGGGTTCAGGATGGCAGTGACGATGCCCACCACTTCGCCGTCCATAGTCACCAACGGACCGCCGGAGTTGCCGGGGTTGGCGGCGGCATCGAACTGGATCAGGTTGGTGAGCATCTGCTGGCCATCGGGCGAGCGGAACTGGCGCTTGAGCCCCGAGACGACGCCGGCCGACACCGATGGCCCGATGCCGAACGGGAAACCGACGGCGATGACCTGGTCGCCGGAGGAGAGATCGGCCGTCGATCGCATCGTGGCGGCCTCGAGGTCGTCGGGGATGGTCCTGGCGCGCAGCACGGCGAGGTCGTTCTCGGGCTGGGTGTTGATGACCACCGCCTCCGATTCGGAGCCGTCGAAGAAGCTGACCTTGATCCTCCTGGCGCCGGCGACGACGTGCAGGTTGGTGAGGATGGTGCCGTTGTCGATGATGACGACGCCGCTGCCGACGCCGCGCTCGACCTTGCCGTGCTCCTTGTCGTCGCTGCCATCGTCGCCCTCGGTCATGAGGCCGACGACGCGAACCACCGAAGGGAGGATGGCGTCGTAGGCCCGAGCGGCGGGGGAGACCAGGGGCTTGTCCTCGATCGACTGGCGGATGCTGGCGTCGATCTGCTCCATCGTCAGCGGCGCCTTCGGGACGAGCGACGGGTTCAGCCACCAGAAAGCAGCGGCCAAGGTGATCAAGGCAAGGGCCCAGAGGCGCCGCTCGTGGCGCAGAAGCGCCAGACCGAGCCTGCCGCGGCGGGTCGAGGGCGCGGTGGCGGCGGCTGCGTGGACGACTGCGGCGGCCTCTTCGGCAGCATGCCCGGGCGGGCGCTGCGAGCGGCTGTAGAGCGGAACTCGTTTCATCGTCGCACCGGTATGCAATCTGTGGGCCGCATCTGCGCGAAGACGGTAGCACGCCGGCTTCGACCTGTCTCGGCGGGGCCAGAGTTCTCGCGGCGGCGCCGCGGGCATCATGGCGAGGTGTGGATCGACACCCATTGCCATCTCGACGCTGCTGAGTTCGACGCCGACCGCGACGCCGTCGTTGCACGGGCGCGGGCTGCCGGCGTCGGCCAGATCGTCCTGCCCGCCGTCGACGTCGGCAACTTCGGCCGGGTCCGCGATCTCGCGCATCGCCATGGTCTGGCCTACGCGCTCGGCATCCACCCGATGTGCACCGACCGCGCACGTGACGACGACCTCGCCGCGCTGCGCCGGGCGCTGGCCGAGCATGCGGGCGATGCGCGCCTCGTCGCGGTCGGCGAGATCGGCCTCGATCACTTCATCCCGGGCCTTGATCGCGCGCGCCAGCAGGTGTTCTTTAAGGCCCAGCTCGATCTTGCCGCCGAGTTCGATCTGCCGGTGCTGCTGCATGTGCGCCGGGCCGTCGACACCGTGCTGAAGCATCTGCGCACGACCAAGGTGCCGGGCGGCATCGCCCACGCCTTCAACGGCAGCGAGCAGCAGGCCGCGGTCTTCATCGGCCTCGGCTTTCGGCTCGGCTTCGGCGGTGCGGTCACCTTCGAACGGGCGCTGCGCATCCGCCGTGTCGCGGCCGTCGTGCCGCTCGCCGCGATCGTCATGGAGACCGACTCGCCCGACATCGCGCCGCAATGGCTCTACCGCACGGCGGAGGCGCGGCAGGCGGGCGCGACGATGCGCAACGAATCGGCCGAGCTGCCCGCCATCGGCACCGCGTTGGCGGCGCTGCGCGGCATCGACGCCGACAGCCTCGCCGCGGCCACGACGGCCAACGCGCGCGAGTGCCTGCCGAAGCTGACACTGTTGGTGGCGCGATGAAGGCAAAGTCTGGCGCGCTCGCTCCGGTAGAGCTGCCCGAAGTGACGATTTCGGAGTCGCGCGGCGTGCGCTACCTGCACCTCGGCACACCGTGGATCCAGGGCGCGATGCGCATCGACGACCCGCTCGCGCTCGACCTCGAATATGTACAGCGGATGATGGCGTGGCTGCTCTTTCGCGCCGAGACCGACGCGGCCCTGCCCGACCTGGAGGCGCTCCATGCCGTGCAGCTCGGGCTCGGCGCCGGCGCCATCACGCGCTTCTGCCTGCATCGTCTGGCGATGCGGACGACGGTCGTCGAGCTCAACCCGGCGGTGGTGGCGGCATGTCGCATGTGGTTCCGGTTGCCCGACCGCGTGCCGGCGCTCGAGGTGCTGACGATGGACGCCGCGGCCTACGTCGCCGACCCGGCGCGCCGCGGCAGCGTCGACGCACTCTGCGTCGATCTCTACGACCACGACGCTGCCAGCCCGGTGCTCGACAGCGAGGCGTTCTATCGCGGCTGCCACGGGCTGCTCGCCGACGGTGGCCTCATGACCGTAAACCTGTTCGGCCGCGACGGCAGTTTCGAGCGCAGCGGCGCGCGCATGGCGGCCGCGTTCGGCGCGGCGTCGATGCGCAGCTTCAAACCGACGCGCGAGGGCAACGCGATCGTGCTGGCGATGAAGCATGTCACGGTCCCCGACGGGCGCGCGCTTGCCCGGCGTGCCGAAAACATCGAAACTCGTTGGCAGCTGCCGGCGCGAAAGTGGCTGCGCATCATGCGTGCCGTGTCGACCCTTCCGACCTCACTCCAATCACCGGCCGACCCATGAAAACAAAGAGCGCCGAGCCCGATCTGTCGAAGCCGCCCGCGGGCTCGGGCGTGCGCCCGATGGCTCGCCCGGCCGATGCGGCGCACACGGTGCCCGGCGCGCTCGCCGCCAACAGCGCGCAGTTGTCGTCGCGTCTGACCACCACCTTCCCGGCCACCGACCTCTCGCTCACCGTCATCCAGAGCGGCAAGCTGACCTGGCGCACGGTGCTCGCCTGGCTGCGCGAAGACAAGGTCCTCAGCCCGGAGGACGTCGAGCGCACCGCGCACCGGTTCGCCGGCGGCAACAGCGCCCAGCACCCCCTGGTTCGGATCGGCAGTGTCGGCCTGATGCGGTTGGGCGACGGCAAGCTGCTCGACACCGAGACGCTGACCGAGTGGCTGGCCAAGCGTTCGAAGATCCCGTATCAGCGCATCGACCCGCTCAAGGTCGACGTCGGTCGTGTCGCCGACGTGATGTCGATCAACTACGCCGAGCGCCGCCACGCGCTGCCGCTCACCGTCGGCGCCACCGAGGTGACGATCGCCACCTGCGAGCCGCTCGACATCGCCTGGGTCCCGGAGATCGCGGCGCACGTCAAGAAAACGGTGCGGCTGGTCTTCGTCAACCCGATCGAGATCGCGCGCTACACGACCGAGTTCTATGCGCTCTCGCGCTCCGTGCGCAACGCCACGAAGATGGGCGAGAACTCGGCGCTCGCCAACTTCGAGCAGCTGGTCGAGCTCGGCAAGTCGAGCAAGCAGCTCGACGCCAACGACAGCGGCGTAATCCAGGTCGTCGACTGGCTGTGGCAATACGCGTTCGACCAGCGCGCTTCCGACATCCACCTCGAGCCGCGCCGCGAGCGCAGCGTGATCCGCTTTCGCATCGACGGCGTGATGCATACCGTGTATCAGTTGCCGCCCGGCGTGATGAGTGCGATGGTGGCGCGCGTCAAGCTGCTCGGCCGGATGGACGTGATCGAGCGGCGCCGCCCGCTCGACGGTCGTATCAAGGTCCGCAACCCGAACGGCGACGAGGTCGAGATGCGCCTGTCGACGCTGCCGACCGCCTTCGGCGAAAAGATGGTGATGCGGATCTTCGATCCCGACACCACCGTGAAGACGCTCGAAAGCCTCGGCTTCGGCAGTCACGACGGCAAGCGCTGGGAAGAGCTCGTCGCCAAGCCGCACGGGATCATCCTCGTCACCGGGCCGACGGGCTCCGGCAAGACGACCACGCTCTATTCGACGCTG
>JAYTYH010000364.1:0-1790 GCA_043742485.1 Rhizobacter sp. | reverse complement strand
GTCGGCGAAGGCAGCGCGTTCTGGGTCGAGCTGCCGTTGCGGCCCGCGTTCGCCTCGGGCGACTCCTTCACCAGCGACGGTGCCGAGAGCGCCCGCCTGCATTCGGCCCGGGTCCTGCTCGTCGAGGACAACGCCGTCAACATGATGATCGCGGCAGCGACGCTGACGCAGTGGGGCATGGAGGTCGCCGAGGCACGGGACGGCCGCATGGCGATCGTCGCCGTCGAGGAGGCGGCGCGCTGCGGCCGGCCCTTCGACCTCGTGCTCATGGACGTGCAGATGCCGGTCATGGGCGGCCACGAGGCGACCCTGGAGCTGCGCAAGGCGTGGGGTGCGAACGTGCTGCCGATCATCGCGCTCACCGCCGCGGCACTGGTCTCCGAACGCGAGCTGGCGCTGGCCGCCGGCATGAACGACTTCCTGACCAAGCCGATCGACGCGCCCAAGCTGCGCAGCACCCTGGCGCGCCATGTGCGCCGCACCCTCGACCCGGCGGTCCCGAACTAGTCGCCTTCGGAAGCATCCGCCTGGAAGCGGCCGAGCAGCCGGGCCTGGACCTGTTTCACGTCGATCGGCTTGGTCCAGTAGTCCTGGCAACCGGCCTGGCGCGCCTTCACGATCTGCGCCGGCATGGCGTCGGCGCTGACCGCGATCACCGGGATGTGCGCCGTGAGGGCGCCTGCGCTCAGGGCCGCCAGCACGCTCAGGCCATCGATGTCGGGCAGGTTCATGTCGAGCAGGATTAGGTCGGGTCGCAGCTTGGCGGCCTCGGCCAGGCCATCGGCTCCATTGACCGCCACCACGAGGCGCGGCCCGGCGACCGGCAAGGAATCGAAGATGGCCTGCATCAGCAAGGTGTTCACCGGCTCGTCCTCGATGTAGAGCACGGTGGAGGCGCCGATCGCCACGGCCGGCGCCGGCATCTGCAGGCCGCCGAACACCGAGTCGTCGTCGAAGCCCATCGCCGGCCGGCCGTCGACGGGCAAGGTGACTGTGATCGTGGTGCCCTCGCCGGGAACCGAAGCGACCGTGATGGTGCCGGCCATCGCCCGCACCAACTTCTGGGTGATCGCCAAGCCCAGCCCGGAGCCGGCCGGCATCGTGCGGCCGGCATGGAGGCGGCCGAAGGGCTCGAACAGAGACGGCAGCTTCTCTGCCGCGATGCCCGGCCCGGTGTCGATCACCGCCAGCGTGACCCTGCCTGCGGGCGCGTCGTGATCGAGCTGCACCCTGACCGCGGTGTCCGGGTGGGCGAACTTGACGGCATTGCCGAGCAGGTTGAACAGCAGCTGCCTGACGGCCCGCACGTCGGCGAGCACGGTCGGAACCGACGCCGCGCTGCCGCTCTCGAAGATGATGCCGTGTTGCTGCGCGTGCGGCCCGACGAGCGCGATGCAGCGCTCGACCAGCGGCGCCAGCGCCACCGGCTCCAGCACGAGGTTGAGACGGCCGGCGTCGAGACTGGAGAGATCCAGCATGTCGTTGACGAGCGCCAGCAGGTGGGCACCTGCCGACTCGATCTGGCGCACCGAGCCGAGCACGGCAGCGCCCGACTGCCGGGCCCCCGTCAGGCGCAGCATCTGAGCGAAACCGAGGATGGCGTTGAGCGGCGTGCGCAGTTCGTGGCTGACCCGCGACATGAACTCGCTGCGCACCTCGACCGCCTTCTCGGCGGCACTCTGCGCGAGCGTCATCTGCTGCAGATGCCGGGTCGCGACGATCTGCTCGGAGATGTCGGTCATGAGGCCGTGCCAGAGCACACCACCGCCATCGAGCCGGCGCGGCTCGGC
>JAYTYH010000363.1:0-3342 GCA_043742485.1 Rhizobacter sp. | reverse complement strand
GTCGTCGTCACCACCTTCCAGGGGCCGGCGAACGAGCAGATCCGCATCGTCGGCGAAGCCGCCAAGCCGCAGGCGATACCGTATCGGCAGGACCTGACGGTGCTCGACGTCATGATCCAGGTCGGCGGCCTCACCGACTTCGCCGACGGCAACGCGGCCGTGCTCGTTCGCGGCAAAGAGTCGGGCAAGCAGTACCGCGTGCGCCTGAAGGATCTTCTTAAGCGAGGCGACATATCGGCCAACGTCGAGATGCGGCCGGGCGACATCCTCATCATTCCGCAGGGCTGGTTCTGAGGCATCGACCTGCCGCGGCCTGAGCGAGATCGCCATGGAGACCTTGCTTCAGCAGATCCTCGACACCTTGCGCGCAATCTGGCGCAGGCGCTGGTTCGGGCTTGCCGTCGCCTGGGTCGTGGCTTTCGCCGGGGCGGCCGCGCTCATGCTGGTGCCCGATCGCTTCGAGGCCAGCGCCCGCGTCTACGTGGACACGAAGTCGGTGCTTCGACCGCTGCTGCGCGACCTGACCGTCGAGCCCGACCTCGACCGCACCATCGAGCTTCTGGCGCGAACGCTCATCACGCGGCCGAACATCGAGCTTCTCGTCAAGCGTTCGAACCTGGCTCCCCCGGAAATGCCGAGTGCCCAGCGCGACCGGATGATTGATTCGCTGACGCGCGAAATCCGCGTCACCAACCCCGGCCGCGACAACATCTTCACCTTCTCCTACCGCGATACCACGCCTGAGCGGGCTCGCTTCGTGGTGCAGAACCTGGTGGCGCTCTTCCTCGCGTCCGACACCGGCTCGAAAATGGCCGACGCCGATGCGGCCCGCACCTTCATCGACGAGCAGATCAAGAACTATGAAGTGCGACTGACCGAGGCCGAAGACCGGCTCAAGAACTTCAAGCTGCGCAACCTCGGCCTCAGCGACGCGTCCGGAAAGGACTACTTTTCGCGCATGTCAACGCTCTCCGACGACGGGTCGAAGCTGAGCGTCGAGCTTCGCGCCGCCGAGCAATCGCGCGATGCGCTCAAGCGCGAGCTGGGCGGCGAGACGGTGCAGTTGATACCCGATGTCCTGCCGGCCGCATCGCCGCTGAGGTCGACCGAGTTCGATGCCCGCATCGAAGCGCAGAACAAGCTGCTCGACGAGCTGCTTCGCCGTTACACCGACCAGCACCCCGACGTGGTGGCCGCGCGTAGCCTGATCGCGCGCCTGGAAGAAGACAAGCAAAAGCAAATGGAAGCGTTTCGCAAGGCGGCGGAGAGCAAGCCGAGGGCATCGCCGGGCGCGAATCCGGTGCAGCAGCAGATCAGGCTCGCGCTGGCCGAGAGCGAGGCGCAGGTCGCCTCGATCCGCGTGCGTGCCGGCGACACGCAGGCCAAGCTCGCTCAGCTCCGCGCTGCGGCGAGCCGCGAGCCGCAAATCGAAGCGGAGATGAAAAAGCTCAACCGCGACTACGAGATCATTCGCAACGCTTACCAGACAATGGTGAGCAAGCGCGAAAAGGCCGCCCTGTCGGAAGACGTCGATGCCACGCGCTCGACCCAGTTTCGGGTGATCGACCCGCCGCGTGCTTCGCCGCAGCCGAGCTTCCCGAACCGCATGGCGCTGGCACCGATAGTTCTGCTCGTGGCGCTGGCGGCTGGCACGGCGGCATCCTTTCTAATGGTGCAGGTGCTGCCCACGATCGACACCCCCGGGCTCTTGCGCAATGCGACACAGCGGCCTTACCTCGGCAGCGTCTCCTTGCTCGCCAACGACGATACGCTGCGCCAGGCGCGGGGGGCGCGGTTGGGATTCGGCTCGGCCCTCGGCGGCCTGCTTCTCGCGGCAGGCGCCTGGATCGCCTGGGTCTCCCTGCAAGCACGTGGCTGAGGGCCAAGCGTGAGCATCGTCGAACAAGCTGCACGCCGGCTCGAGGAACTGAAGCGCAGCGGCATCGAGGTGCCGCAGCGCAGCGCGCCTGCCGAGAAGGACAAGCCGGCTGCGCGCATCGGGCTGCCCGCCGCGGCCGCCCTCCATGCGGTGGAAGCGCTCAAGGCGCGGCCGACCGCGGCGAGCGAGCCGGCGCAGCCCGCTGGCCGAGTCGCTCAGCCCGCCGACAGCGTCCCGCAGCCGGCCGAAGGCGCGGTGAGGTCGCGGCAGGTCGAGCTCGACCTGGGCCGGCTGAGCGTCATGGGCTACCTGACGCCGAGCGCGACGCGCAGCCGGATCGCCGACGACTTTCGCGTCATCAAGCGGCCTCTTCTGGCCAACACGCAAAGCCAGCCGCCGCAGTCCATCAAGGATGCCAACCTGATCATGGTGACGAGCGCGCTGCCGGGCGAGGGCAAGACCTTCGTCGCCGTCAATCTCGCCGTCAGCATGGCGATGGAGCTCGACCGCACGGTGCTGCTCGTCGACGCCGACGTGGCGCGGCCGTCGGTGCTGTCGCGGCTCGGTCTGCCACCGGCGCCGGGCTTTCTCGACGTGCTCGCCGACTCATCGATGCAGCTCTCCGACGTCATGCTGCGCACGAACATCAGCAAGCTGGGCATCCTGCCCTCCGGCGTACCGCGCCACCAGGCGACGGAGATATTGGCCAGTGAAGCGATGAACCGGCTGCTCGCCGACCTCGCCTCGCGCTACCCCGACCGGATCGTCATCTTCGACGCCCCGCCACTGCTGCCGTCGACCGAGTCGCGCGTCCTCGCCACCCGCATGGGACAGGTGATCCTGGTGGTGGAGGCGAAGCGCACGCCGCAGACGGCCGTCCTGCAGGCGCTTGCCACCGTCGAGTCGAGTCCGGTTGTCATGACGCTGCTGAACAAGGCGGGCCGATCGGACGGCGGGTTCTACTATGGCTACTACGGCCCCGGTGAGAAGTAAGGTGGCGCGCCGCCCGAGTGCTGCCCTGCTGCGTCGTCTCGGGCAACGCTCGCGCCTGCGCGCCTTGCTCGCGACCCTCGCGGCCGCTATCGCCGGCGCCGCAGTGCTGGTGCTGCCGCGCCCGGCAAGCGCGCAGAAATGGACCGTCGACGCCGGCATCAGCTCGCAACTCACCTGGTCGAGCAACGCCCGCCTCGGCAGCACGGACAGCAGCGGCAGCAGCGGCAGCAGCGGCGGCGACGTGCTGCTCGACGTGCGCCCGCGCATCCGCCTGCTTGCCGAAGGATCGCGCCTCAAGCTTTCGGGCTCGGCAGTCGTGAGCGCCGTGACCTATGCCGACCGCTCCCAGCCGACCCGCCTGCAACCCGACGTCGACCTCGCGGCCAGCTTCATCGCCGTCGATCGGCTGCTGTTCCTCGACGCGTCATTGCGCGCCGTCCAGAACAGCGCCAATGTCTTCGGCGCCCGGC